>PWQB01000381.1 GCA_003556955.1 Nostocaceae cyanobacterium CSSed10_463m | reverse complement strand
TGATGAGGACAAAATACAATTTATTTAATTTTTAGTTAGATGATGGGTAAAACTGAGATAATCATTTATTAATCATGAAAAAATATGTTTAACAAAATTCGCCATCTCTGGAATAAATTTTTCAGCAAATCTAGAAAGATTAATAATGAACCACTTAATAAAGTCAGCTTGATTGTTCTAATTGTGATTGATATTTTTATATTGATCAATGTTTTTACAGGGTTGAATGATATTAGTCGATGGTACATCAGCCCATCACAGGCTTATCCATGTTATTTTCAATGGCAAAATTATAATAGTCAAACCACGCCAGATAAAGACTATGAAATTGTGAAGTCTTCTTTGTCCGATTTTAACGGTCAAACAAGTCAAGAGCAAATTTACCGACAAACAGAAGAGAGACATCTAGGTAAAGTTTCTCAAACTTGCTTGCAGTATGCCAAATATCAAGATCAGATTAACATCCCCCCAAATCGGCAAATTATTCAAAATATTGACCAGAAACAACAACAGGTGAGTCAGTTAGAACAAAGCAATAGCAATATTCGCGCTCAATATGACTCCTCACTTTTAGAAAAAATTGCCGGTCAGTCGCCTGGACAATCAATTAATGTAGTCGGTGCGGAAAAGGCTAAACAAGAGTTAGACCAAAATAATCGTCAAATCTCCACACTGAAACAGGAAATTTCTAGTTTAAAAAGTCAACTGGTTACCAAACCTGAAAGCATTAATTTTTTAGGCTTTATCAACGAGGATAGTAATTTTAATCAAGTTACAGCCAATTATCGGCAAGCTTCATTTTGGTATCCAAGTATTCAAATGGCTTTCCAGTCCTTGTTTCTGATGCCATTGATTTTAATCGCCTTGTCAGTTCACAACTTTGCCCAACGCCGAGAATATGGACTTGTTTCGCTGATTAGTTGGCATTTATTGGTGATATTTTTTCTGCCACTAATTCTCAAAGTCTTTGAATTTCTGCAAGTAGGTGTATTATTTACATTTATCTTTAATCTTCTTAGCACTCTTTTAGGTGGTTTGCTGTTCCTGATCAGTTATGTGTATATCTTGCTGATCCCATTGGTGGGTTTTGGAATTATCCAGCTTTTCCAAAAAGTCATTTTGAATACTAAAGCCCAAGCCGTGAGGAGAGTTCAAGACTCACGCTGTATTAACTGTGCGAAAAAAATTCGGCATCATGATACATACTGTCCGCATTGTGGTTATTATCAATACATGGAATGTCCCAACTGCCACAATCTGACTTATAAGTATTTATCCCACTGTCATCATTGTGGGGCTGTCCAAGACTCTGCTCAGAATCACGCCTAACTTCATCAACTACGGTATTATCTGTTTAAAATGTTAAAATCACAAGTTTGGTTTATTGTCAAGTACATTACTGGTGAGAGCAAACTTGTTCCTAGTAATGATCTGGGCGAAAACAATTACAAAAAATGCAACGGCGTTGCTGATTGTAGTCAGGTTTTCAGCCTCTTTCTGATAAATTGGCAAAACTCGTGTGTCTTATACTATACTTTTTCTTAAAATACTATTCATTGTAAGATAACTCACTATATCATTCCCAGTGTAAATAAAATTTACCTGCAAGTGTTAGTGCGACAGCTGCAACGGGAAAACTTAATATGCAGCTATATCTGGTTTTTGCAGCCAGTTATGAGCGCTACATCTATATATGAGACATTTCTCGCAGGAGATACCAGAACATTTGACAAACAATGATCAACTCTGTCACACGACGACTAAATCGGCAAATTGCACTGCACTAGAGCAATTGGCAATCTGCACCAGCAATTGAGTCCAATTACTGTGAATAAATATTTTGACACTCAGCCCTCATGTAGCCAAATATTTTTATTGCTCAAAATGCTCTGCTCTTACCTGACTCAGAAACATTCCCACCAGATTCTTCGATTATTCTTTATCCGACTGCCGTTGCTGCAGGAAAGCAGTGCATGAAATCTCAAGTAAACAGTAAGCCTAAAATTCTAGTTGTTGACGACGAACCCGACAACCTCGATTTGCTCTACCGCACCTTTTGTCGAGATTATCAGGTGCTGAGAGCTATATCTGGGCCTGCGGCGCTGGAGTTGCTAGAACAAGAAGGAGATGTTGCCGTGATCATCTCAGATCAGCGAATGCCGATCATGAGTGGTACGGAATTCTTAAGTCAGACAGCAACCCAATATCCAGATATTATTCGCATTATCCTCACTGGTTACACAGATGTCGAAGACCTAGTTGAAGCCATCAACGCTGGTAAGGTTTTCAAATATGTCACCAAACCTTGGGAATCTGAGGAACTCAAAGCCGTAGTCCGCCAAGCGCTAGATACTCACAATGTCCTCAAAGCGCGCACTCGTGAACTGACTCGCACCCTCCGCCAAGAATCGCTGCTGAATGCAGTCACAAATACGATCCGCAGCGCCCTAGACTATCGGCAAATTTTACAAACAATTGTAAATACAGTGGGTGATCTGTTGGAGGTGGATGTTTGTCTGTTACGTCCTTTTCAAGATGGACAATTGGTTGATGAAGGATTCATTTACCAGAAAGTTGCTACCTCATTCCCTGATTT
>PWQB01000122.1 GCA_003556955.1 Nostocaceae cyanobacterium CSSed10_463m | reverse complement strand
ATTTTGGCAATTGGTCTGTCAAGAAATCCTTGCGCGTCTTCTGTTGTCATTATCTGACCAATTTCGGGAAAGTTTTCTTGAAAAAATGTCAACACTTCTTCTGGGTGAGAAAGACCAACTATTTGATTTTTTTCACGGGGAAAATTGATTGCACCACTCAGTGTGCCATCGGCTTGATGCAATGCTACCATCAATGTACCGTCTTGGAGTCGCCAAGTATGAATATGGTCTGATTGCAGGTGAACACTGGAATTTTTGCTATTGTCTAAAAAGATTGATTTATAGTCAGTCGGATAATATTTTTGTTCACATTTAAAGTCTGCTGTAGTCTCAAACGCTTGTCTCACTACAGAATTGGCTCCATCTGTACCAATTAATAAATCATAATTAACGGTGAAATCTTGTTCCTCTGGGCTATTTTTTAATGTGACAGTTTTCGCTGCTAAATCTACGCCAGTACATGGACAATCAAAGTGAATTTGTAGCCGATTTGCATCATACTTTTGGGTTAATTGTTCTAAGAGGACAATAATTAAGTTGGTGCGGTCTAAAGTTACTAAAGGTTTTTTTCTGCGTGTTAATCTAGACTTACCATTTTTTTGATGAAACAGCGTTCCTGTCATCTCCACACTAACTGCTTTGACTGCTGGTTCTAAACCTGCAATTTTTCTCAATGCACTCATTCCTCTTTCGTTGAGTGAGATGGGGAAGGTGCGAGATTTTGAGAAGGAGATAATTCTGGGATCGCTGCGACGCTCGTAAATGTTTATCTGGTATTTGTCACCACGACGTAAAAGATAATGAGCGAGTAAAATTCCGCTAGGGCCAGCACCGATAATTGCAACTTTTTTGACCATGTTTTTCGGTGTTCCGCATTGATGGACAATCTAGAATAGTTAATTTCTAAATCGAAACTTAATGTTTGGCATGGATCTTGAGAAGGATATTATTGGTGAGGAATACCAAAGAAATAATTAACCACAGATGCAGATACATTGTAGGGGCGGGTTAACAAAGATAACTAGGTATTAACGATAATTTAAATAAACCCGCCCTTCATGAAATATTAGGGTACTGTATGTTGAATTTCATTATTTTATTTGTTAGTGCAGTTGATTAAGGGGAAATTGGCTAATTAAATAAGTACGTTATCTCTAGGGTAACTATCACAATTGAGATGGAATTACTGTAAATTACGATATTGAGAATTTTATAGTATGGATTTATTTTATTAATAGGTGAACTCGGTTAATAAGTTTATAGGCAGTATTTGATATTGGTAAAAACAATGTTGCAATCAGTTGAAGGATTTTACAAAGATGGTAAGGTAGAGTTGCAAGAATTACCCTCTGATATTGATGAATGTCGTGTAATCGTGACTTTTTTAGCGGGTAGAAAAAATCACACTAAAAAGGAAATGATGCCGTTTGGAATTTTTTATGGAAATAACCAGTCAACGGCGGCAGATTTTAAAATTCCAGAATTTTATGGTGATATTGAGGACAGTTCTGACTGATTATAATTAATTATGAAATATGTGATAGATACTCATGCACTCATCTGGTTTCTGGAAGGTAATTCCCGTTTAAGTGAAAAAGCTAAGGCAATAATTTCTGCACCTAATTCTCAGTTAATTATACCTGCGATTGTTTTAGCTGAAGCTGTTTGGATGGTGGAAAAAGGTAGAACTTCTATTCCTGATCCTAAAGATATATTTTCTATAGTAGAAGCTGACCCCCGTGTGGTGATTTATCCTTTTGATAAGGATGTTATAGAAATGACTATGAAATTATTTGCTATTGATGAAATGCACAATCGGCAAATTTTAGCTACTGCGCTAATTCTAGTAAATAAAGGTGAAAATGTGCAGGTATTGACCTGCGATGAAAATATGAGTGAATCTGCTTTGTTTCCGATTATTTGGTAGATAAGGGCGGGCAGTCATTGCCCTCTCCCAAAAGAGTTATAATATTAAAAGTCTATCAGATTAATTTGATAGGTTCAATATTTTTTAATGTGGCGATCGCACTCTTCATATTATCAAAGCCTTCGGTACGCCAAGAGCATATCACCAAATCATTATTAAGTATCATTTTGACCTCCTAGCTGGTATTTGATAATTACTGCACGAACTTGTTTAACTTGATAAGCTTTGGCTCACAACTTATGATATTTTCCCTGAAATATTTATAATAACTGCAAGCGATCGCCTTCGGTCAGATAGACTAACCCCTAGGGTATTGTTATAATTTGAATTGTGCCTAATGAGAGAGAACTGATATTGTGAACTCTACATTTAACTGGAACCCTGAGCAGACTTTATGGGAAAAAGTCATAAATCTAGCTAGTGAACGTGGTCAATCTCCTGAATCAATTATCAGTGAAGCTGTGAGATTATACGTGGAAACACAATCGCTAGAACCTGTTAATGATGATGTTTCTGATCCATTAATTGGCTTATTCTCAGCAAACCCTGATTTAGCTATCAAGTCAGAAGATATTCTCCAATAGGAGCGATCGCCTCTGGTAAGCTTGGCTAATGCACTCTTTGCAAATTTGCCAAAAGCGTAAATACTCTTGCTTTGAATCAATTGAT
>PWQB01000490.1 GCA_003556955.1 Nostocaceae cyanobacterium CSSed10_463m | reverse complement strand
TTCACAGAAATTTGCCCGTTTACTTAACCCTATTAATTCTCTACGTTATTTAGAGAAAAAATCCGGATAGTTAAATACAAAAAGATTGTAGTGAAAAGTTAAGTGTTGAACATTTACACCTGAATTCGTTTCATTGATGTTCGCAGTTAGTATTTCTAGGTAAAATTCAGAATCTATAAATAAAAAATTACTCCTGGAACATCAATGAGATTAATTTATTTAAATTATTTTTATGAGAAGTTATACTTATGCGTATGTATGTATTGATCTATTGATTAATTTGATAAAAATAATTTTTCCCAGAGGGTGGGTGATCTGGGAATTTTAGTTTAGTATTTGTACGATTTTCCTAGTATAAATCTAATCTTATGTCTGCAAAAAATTGATACATTATATTTTTAGGCAGCGATAGGGAAGCGCCCCGTAAGAGTTGCACAAAAACTGATAATATTAGCTACAAGAAAGTCAAAGCTTGTCCGCGAACTTCTGTATTGACTTTGCCTTGGTCATAAACAATTTGACCGCCGACAATGGTGGTAACAGCCCATCCTGTAAGGTTCCAGCCTTCAAAAGGACTCCAACCACATTTAGTTAAAAGTTCTTCTCGTTTAACTGGGCGATATGTGTTTAAATCTACTAAGACTAAATCAACATCGTAACCAGGAGCGATCGCAACGGTGGATTCATCTGAGCTAGTGTACCAATTGTTTCATAAGCACTGGTATTCAATAATAAATGTTGTGGTGTCACCTCTGCTGTGACCCAACTGGGTTTATCCTGACGCAGCAAGTCAACTTCTACGGCCGTAGACAGGTGTAGGATATGCAAACGACGGTGATATTTTTTAGAAAGTTTTAATGCTCATTGGGTTGCCAAAAGTGCCACTTTACTATCTTGAATCTGAGAATGAACTACCGGATCATGAATACCTGCAAATTCTTGGCATCGAACCCATAAAAATCTTAATGCCTGGTGTGGGTTGCATTAAAAGTAAATCTGGTAAATTTTCTGTTGTTGCTCCAATAAAAAAGCCATAATTAACTAAACACTTATTGGAGGCGCGTTGTCACTTGTCATCTCAAGCTTGCTGGGTAGTAGTCAGGGGGCGGGTGTTGGGCATTTCTAAACAGGAAGTCACACCACCTTTAGCACAAGCACAACTAGCTGTAAACAAGTCTTCCTTGTGTTCTCAGCCTGGTTTGCAAAAATGTACCTGCGGATCTATGACTCCCGGCAACAAAGTTAACCCTTGTACGTCAATTTCTCAGACTGGTGTTGTCGGGCCAATTTCTCGTGCCACTCAACGATTTGGCGCTCGCGCGTCAGCACATGACATGAGCTTAACAGGATTTTGACAGATGCTTATACTTTTAGGTTAGACTTGGTTGCGCTCCCCATCACAAAACTTGTGCATATTGTTAAAAAAAATTTATTTTGAACTGATACATCCTTATCTCATAGCGGAGAGTGGCATCAGTCATAGATCCAACTCCACCCAGGAAATGATAATTTACTCGTTAAGATGAAAGTATATAGTCTCCCCGAACGAGTTAATTACCTGCACTTCTGTTTTATTTCAGTAATTTAATGCGAAATCAAGTGTCTGATAACAACTCTAGTCAACAACCCGATAATTCCTGGCTCGCTGAACTAGCCAGAACAGTTATATTAAGTATTGTGCTAGCCCTAGGCATTCGTACTTTTGTTGCTGAAGCTCGCTGGATTCCTTCTGGTTCGATGGAACCCACTCTCAACGGCACTCCAAACCAGTGGGAAGCCGACAAAATAATTGTCGATAAATTAAGGTATCGATTTTCAGAACCGCAACGGGGAGATATTGTAGTCTTTTCTCCTACAAAAACACTACGACAAGAACAATATAACGACGCATTTATTAAACGTATAGTCGCCTTACCAGGAGAAAGAGTAGAACTCAGAGATGGTCTAGTTTATGTTAACAATAAACCCCTTGATGAAGACCAATACCTCCCCTCCGAGCAGCGCACAGTAATTGACGTTTGTACATCAGGAGTGCAACAGGCTTTTTTAGCACAACCCGAAACTATACCCCCCGACTCGTATCTAGTTTTAGGTGATAATCGCAACAGTAGTTACGATAGCCGCTGCTGGGGTGTTGTACCTCGTGAAAATATTATCGGTCGAGCCATACTTCGCTTTTGGCCTCTCAATAACATTGGCGGACTTGACCGCCGAGAATCACGGGTGACAAGCCCCACCCTTTTAGGGCTTTCTAGTCAACAGAATTAAGCATAAAACCTGGACGATATAGATCCCCGACTTCTTAGAGAAGTCGGGTATCTGGTTATTACGTTTGTTAGTAGTAGTGCTAATCGTCACAATAGCTCTAAATTTTCAGCATAAGTGTAGATAGATTTGGCAATCTAATCAGAAGTATAAGTTGATGCATAGTCCAGATAAACTTGAGGATAACCAAGCTGATCTGGAGCATTAATATAACGTGAGTTCGACGGAACCTAACCCCAACCCCTTCCCTACAAGGGAAGGGGCAAAAATCTCTAACGTGGTACGAAATAATAGGCTTTTTAAGCCTCTCTCCTTGCAGGGGAGAGGTTTGG
>PWQB01000319.1 GCA_003556955.1 Nostocaceae cyanobacterium CSSed10_463m | reverse complement strand
GTTATGAGATTCAATTTTAAATGCTAATTGTCGTCCGTCGCCTATGTCTACAACTCCAGCGTTTTCACCGGGACCAACGAGGATGCGGGGGCCTGTGGTGGGAAATTGTTTGAGTAATGGGCGGGAATTTTTGTAGCAGCAATGTTCAGACCACATAACTCCAAACATTCCCAGTTCAGCTTTGTTGGGATGTCGCCCTAAGCGTTTGACAATTTCTGCATATTCTTCTGGTTTTAAACCTTCGGCGGCGATTTCTTGCGGGGAAAAGGGAGTAGGGGATGTGGCGGTCATGGAAATAATGCACCAAGAGTACAGAGAATTATTGTATCGATTTAGTTACATATATGTGCAGTTTTCGCTATGCAATTCATATTTTTTTGGATATTTTCTGCTGGGTTACTGGAGTTATCATCTGCTGGTTAAGATATTTTTGTGTTGTGAATTAGTAAGTCTGATTATCGAACCGCCTTCTCTTACGAGACGCTACGCGTTAAGCGTAGCTATGCCGTAGGCTTTACGCGCAGCGTATGCCCCCAGGGCGTTAGTCGCCAAGTGCGCCAAGTTAGGAAGGAAAGATTTTTACAGATGTTTTAGGACTGTTATTTAAAATTTCCCCACACCTGGTTCATAAGACCTCGCGGTATGCGGGAAACTCAGAGGCTTTAGCCCTGAGAGGGAAGCGACACGAGTGGTTTTAACCACTGTGGGTATTTTCTTCTATCAATTTATTAACGCACTCTCTTAACCGTTCTTGCCAGTTAGGGACAGTTTTTAACTTATCTTTTATGCCAGGTAGCACTTTAAAACAAACGGGGTCTTTAGCTAAAGGTTGCTTGCTTATAAATCCCAACTTATTCTTTCTTTGGAATGGCATTGCTTTTGGTCTCCTATGTTGGTATACTAACTACAATATTACATTGCAGGTCGAAACAGTGTCAAAAGCGAAAAAGTCAATGGGAGTTCAGCAAGTCTTGCTATCCCCCAACGATGAAACAAAAGCGCTATTAGAATATCTTTGTCAACAATCAGGAAAGCTTTACAATAACGCTGTTTACTTTGCTAGACAAATATTTTTTAAGACCGGGAAGTTGTTGACCAACAAATTCGACTTGATTTACGAAACTTCTGTTAGCAAATCACTTGTCGCCCAATCCATGCCATCTACCCCGATGCAGCAAACGTTAATGTCAGTAACAGAGGGCTTTAAGTCTTTCAAAGAATTAAAGTCTTTGTTTCTCAAAGGTCAATTACACTTCAAGCCTAAAGTACCTAATTACTTGGCAGGCTCGAAGCTATTCAAAGTAGCTTATCCAAATTCAGGAGGACAAAAGCCAACACTAATTAATGGTGAACTCAGATTTTCTTTGGGACTAACAGTCAAAAGATGGTTTGGAATATCAGAATTTTTCCTACCAATGCCTTCAAACATTGATTGTTGTAAGGTTAAAGAGTTTACTATTCTGCCTAAGAATGGTGCTTTTTATCTGGAAATATCCTACGAAGTTGAAAAACCAAAACATGATTTAGACATTAATCAGGCTCTATCTATAGACCTTGGTACTGCTGATAATTTAGCCGCTTGTGTCGATACTTTAGGTAATTCCTTGTTGGTTGATGCTCGTGCAATGAAAGCGATGAATCAGTTATGGAATAAAAAAGTATCAACTCGTAAAGAAAATAAGCCAGAAGGTTACTGGGATAATTGGTTGGATAGAGTAACCCGTAAGCGCAACCATCAAATGAGAGATGGTATAAATAAAGCGGCAAAACTAATCGTTGACCACTGCTTAAAATACTGTATTGGAACATTGGTAGTAGGCTGGAACGAAGGCTTTAAGTCTAATGCCAATATGGGTAGATTGAATAATCAGAAGTTTGTTCAAATGCCTTTAGGCAAGCTTAAAGAACGATTAAAACAACTATGTGACTTACACGGAATTAGATTTCAAGAAACTGAAGAATCTTACACGTCAAAAGCCAGCTATTTAGATGGGGACTCCCTGCCCGTTTATGGTTCTAAACCTGATGGGTGGAAAGCATCTGGAAAGCGAGTTAACCGTGGATTATATCAGTCAGCCAATGGGCTAATTGTTAACGCCGATTTAAATGGTGCGGCAAATATTTTAAGAAAAGTAGCCAGCAATCTAAGCTTAGACTTGGGCTTACTGGGTAGACGGACATTGACATCCGTAGCGAGAGTTAGACTTTGGGTACTACCTAAGTTTACTCTGTCCGCAGAATCTCAGTGTCTTTAGACCTGAGAGTGTCAAAACCTGACAGAGATTTTGCCAAAGCTATTACCAAATGTGGGGACTATCCTGGATTAAAGAAAAAGGTATTTGTCAAAAAATTACTCAATATGCTTTTGACAATCTTGGCAAAGCATTTAAAAACTTTTTTGAAAAAAGAGGTGATTACCCAAGATTCAAGAACAAAGATGTCAACGATAGTTTTACTATATATGCAAGCGGCAAACCTATTCCTGTAGGCGGCAAATCAATAAAATTACCTACGATTGGCTGGGTAAAAACTTATGAATGTCTGCCACACACTACTTGCAAATCAATAACTATTAGTAAGCGTGCTGGTGATTGGTAC
>PWQB01000350.1 GCA_003556955.1 Nostocaceae cyanobacterium CSSed10_463m | reverse complement strand
CCAATTAAATATTCCTTTTGGTTGCGTGGAAATTCTCGTGGAAGCGATCGCTTACCATCCCACTACTCAACAAGAAAGTCACAAAGTCACAGTAGTCAGAAACGTTATTCCCCCCAACTTACCACAGCTACAGCTAGACGAATTACTGGGGATTTAGATATAGCAACCACCAAGGAGGTGTGGGAGGTGTGGGGAGAATATTCTTGTAGGGGCGGGTTGACAAATATGCTCTCGTATCAACAAGGATATCAATAAACCCGCCCTAACTTCCTAATGAGCAATCACAAATGACCAATGACCAATGACCAATGACCAATCCCCAGCTATAGTTGTGTTAAAAATTTTGAGAATTTCCAAAAAAGAAGTGAAATTTGCAGTAAGCTCGTTGTCGAGGATTGTCTAATTATTCAACAGGAAACTTAACTATGGCAGCTTCATTTTTACCCTCGATCTTGGTTCCTTTAACTGGTCTAGTTTTTCCCGCCGTTGCAATGGCGTTTATGTTTTTATACATCGAACGCGATGATATCGGCTAATTAGTGACAGCAAATTCCCACGTCTTCCCGGCGTGGGATTATGCCATAAAAAACCGCCTGTCTCTCAGAAACAAGCGGTTTATGACTATTTTTTAAACAATTGCCAGGAAATTCCCGCTAAATTGTTTTTGGCTAAAGCCACTTTTACATTGAGGAACCAACACCAGCATAGGCTCCGTAAAAGAAAATGCCTAAAACTGTAATTACACCTAGACCTGCGATTGTAGCGACAACCCACAGGGGAATTCTTCCGGTTTCAGCAGACACAGCTATTTCTCCTCCGTTAACAACAAATCAAAAGCTATTAAACAAAAATTCACAAAAATTATTCTCTATTAGTTAAAGAAGTAACTAGAGAACAAAATTCCCAGAACAAAAACTAACAGTAGTCCCAGGTACAAAGAGGTACGGTTAAGTTCAACTGGTTGATTATTGGGATTGGGTGTTCTTTCCATGATTTGCTCCTAGCGTTGAATAAACTGCATAGCTGCGATCGCGCCTAAAAAGAAGACGGAAGGGACACCTAAAGTATGAACAGCCAACCATCTCACTGTAAAAATGGGATAGGAAACTGGTTGATTTATGTTATTTCCGCTAGTCATAAACTACTTCCCGATAAAATCTTCTACTTGTTGTTTAGCGTTAAAACGATCCTTGACAATCGGCAATTCCTGCCGAGTTTGTGTGTAGTATTCGTTGGGACGGGGTGTACCAAAAGCATCATAAGCCAATCCAGTGCTGACAAACAGCCAGCCAGCGATAAACAAAGCCGGAATGGTGATGCTGTGAATAACCCAGTAACGAACGCTGGTAATAATGTCCGAAAACGGACGCTCTCCAGTGGTACCTGACATTTAAATTCCTACCTTCACAAAGATTGTTATTGTCTATTATCCTACAAAGTTTAGAAAGAGTTACAAGTTGCAACATCCTTCTCAGAAATCAGGGCTAATACCGAAGCCCATCATCCCATTAAGCGGCCTCTTGTGAGACACTTGTAGCAATATTTGGTTGGTATTTTAGCAAAACACCGCGATCGCCAATCACAAAACCTTGATCAGGATTGAAGAAAACGATCTTATAAAAATTAGCCGCTACGCTTTCCACATCGCGATCCTTTTCCCAAGTTTGACCACCATCAGGACTCAGCAGCAAATTACCGCTACCACCCCCTATCCAAAGTTCATCAGGAGTACGATAAGCCAAATCCAGCAAACCCCAGCTAGTAGATAATTCTGGATTTTGTGGTTCTTGCCAAGCTTCCGGATTACCAGGTTCACTAAACTGCACTTGTCCACCCCGTGCTAGTAACCATAGCTGTCCATTCTCGCCAAAACCCATATTTTCTAAACGGCGGGAATTATTGCGGTTACGGGGAGTCCACGTACTTTCTCCTGGTTCCCAAGTCGAATAGAAACTACCCTTAGCCGAAACAGCAACATATTTACCATCCGGCGAGCGTTCCATATTCCGCACCACACCCACAGCGCCTTCTACCTGAGCTTTCCAGTTCAGTCCACCGTCTTCAGTTTTATATATAGCTCCCACATCAGTAGCCATTTCCGCCGCATTTTCTCCCAGAGCGTAAATAGCAATGGGATTACCAGGTAACTTTTCACTCAAAGCAATGCTTGTCCAAGAACCGCCTTCATCAGTGGTATGCAGTAAAACTGAAGGTTCACCCAAAATCCAGCCTTCTTTACCAGTAAAACTTACCGAATCAAAGCGAGTTTTCGGGTCATCCAGTGACAGTGTGAGTGGTTCCCAAGTATCCCCACCATCATGAGTTTCCAAAATTGCCGCATCACTACCCACTAGAAAACCATGATTAGGATTTTCCGTAAAGGCAATATCCAGTAGCTTAGAATCTGTTGGCACAGAAATAACTGCCCAAGGGTTATAGCTGGTAGAGGGAACATTACTACAACCTATACACAAAAAAACTACCATCAACAAGGCAAATATTCTTTGCCAACTTTTCATAACACCCATTGAATGCATCAGTATTTTTGACTTAATTTCTAAACTTTTTTATCGTAATGCGATCGCAGCCCTCTAAACCT
>PWQB01000727.1 GCA_003556955.1 Nostocaceae cyanobacterium CSSed10_463m | reverse complement strand
TTTTCTTTAGCTAAAGCAATACCTCAAGCACTTACTTATATGATAGCTGCGCCTACTTCTGATTATCCTGTATATTCGTTAATCATGAATGGGGAAGATTTCCAATTTATCAAATTAATTAAACAAAATAAAGCCGTAATATATGCCTTATCTGATAGATTCAGTTTATATAGACGTGAAAATGAATTATATGAAGTTTTACAGATTTTGATGAAACTAGGTAAAATTGTTTGGCAGCATCCCACTTTTTTACACGTCATTGCGAACGAAACGAAGTGGAGTGAAGCAATCGCAAAATCCCCAACTAACAACAAACCCATGCGATTGCTTCGTCGTTCCTCCTCGCAATGACAATTATTCTGTTGTTGCAAAATAAAAACTGGGATGCACTCGATTATTTTGTCTAATTAACCCAATTATATATTCTAAGAAAACTATGGTTCAATTTATTCAAGCGCAAAATGTTGGACTTGCCTATTTAGAAGAAAATTTTTGTCTGCAACAGGCTAAAGATGAGGCATTTTTTCCCGAATGGTGGGAGAATTTACCAGAAATTGCAGATTTAGAAAAACAACAGTTAGATAAAATAAAATCTCATTTTCTGCGTTTAGCAAAATATCCTCCTTTATCCGAAGAAACAGTAAAATTAGTTGTTTTATCACCTTTGCTAAATCTGGCTGGTTTTTATGACGAACCTTTTTTTATGAGGAGTGAACAATCAATTGAAATTTCGGCGGAGGATAAAGGAGAAATTATTCGAGGTAGAATAGATGTTTTGGTAATTCAAGAACAATTCTGGTTATTAGTTATTGAGTCTAAACGCTCTAGTTTTTCTCTTTTAGAAGCTATACCCCAAGCGCTAAGTTATATGTTAGCTAATCCTTATCCAGAAAAAGCTGTGTTTGGATGTGTAACTAGTGGAGAAGATTTTCAATTTATCAAATTAATCAAACAGGATAAATCTGAGTATGCTTTGTCAGATAAATTTACTTTGTCTAGGCGAGAAAATGAATTATACAGAGTCCTAAGTATTTTAAAAAACATCAGCCAAATTTTGAGTTAATTTATGTCTATTCGTCCTATATATCTCGATTGTCACGCTACTACACCTGTAGATGAACGGGTATTAGCAGCAATGATTCCCTATTTTACAGAACACTTTGGAAATCCTTCTAGTATTGGTCATGTTTACGGTTGGGAAGCTGAAGCGGCTGTAAAACAATCACGGGAAATTTTAGCCGCAGCTATTAATGCGACACCTGAAGAAATTGTCTTTACAAGTGGTGCAACTGAGGCGAATAATTTAGCTATTAAAGGTGTAGCTGAAGCTTATTTTTCTAAAGGTCAGCATATTATTACTGTGGCGACTGAACATAGTGCAGTTCTTGACCCTTGCACTTATTTAAAATCTCTGGGTTTTGATATTACTGTTCTCCCAGTTCAGCCAAATGGAATTATTGATTTAACTGAGTTGAAAAAAGCCTTTCGTCCGGAAACAATTTTGGTTTCGGTGATGGCTGCAAATAATGAAATTGGTGTCTTGCAACCTTTGGCAGAAATTGGGGAAATGTGCCGGGAAAACAATATAATTTTTCATACAGATGCCGCCCAAGCTATTGGTAAAATTCCCTTGGATGTACAGGCGATGAAAATTGACTTGATGTCGCTAACTGCACATAAGGTATATGGTCCCAAGGGTATCGGGGCTTTATATGTGCGTCGGCGTAACCCCAGAGTCCAAATTGCAGCCCAACAGCATGGCGGTGGACATGAACGAGGAATGCGTTCTGGGACTTTGTACACGCCGCAAATTGTCGGTTTTGGGAAAGCTGTAGAAATTGCTTTAGCAACACAAGAGACGGAAAATCAACGTCTGAATGCACTCAGGCAAAGATTATGGGAACAGCTTTCGCAGGTGTCAGGGGTTCACCTGAATGGACATCCTACCCAGCGACTAGCAGGAAATTTAAATATCAGTGTTGAGGGTGTAGATGGTGCGGCGTTATTGTTAGGCTTGCAGCCAGTTATGGCGGTTTCTTCTGGTTCTGCTTGTTCTTCCACCAGCACAGCACCGTCTCATGTATTGACAGCTTTGGGACACTCGGAAAAATTAGCTTATGCTGCGGTAAGGTTTGGTATAGGGAGATTTAATACTGCTGAAGAAATAGACACGGTAGCACAGCAGGTAATTTCTACTGTTCAAAGTTTACAGTCTGTGACATCTGGAGTGTGATGTGTTGCTTGGTGATATCTACCGCCGTGGGTTTACAGCAGTTTTCATGTATTTGAACCACATCTGTCGTCAGGGCGCAAGGCCTTGCGCCCCTACCCCGTGGTCTATTTACCTTAAAATACCTGTAAGCAGCAAAAAATTAGTGATTTCGAGCTATGCTGTCACTAAGAAAACTGTTTTTAGCAATTGGGAAGATGAATTATTTCTTCATCTCCCTCTAGTTTTTCATTAATAGATGGAAGTAGTAGAGGTTTGTGCAGATATTGGGAGCGATGATCGCTTCTTATAACAACCCCAGAAATTCAAAATTTGTGCGCTAACTTCTTGAGGGTGGAAATAATGAAAGAAATGATATCCTTGAGGAAAT
>PWQB01000081.1 GCA_003556955.1 Nostocaceae cyanobacterium CSSed10_463m | reverse complement strand
GCTGGGATGCTGCGATAGTCTACTACGCGATTTCTGCCCACAATATTTTCTACCGCTACGATACCTTGAGCCGAAGCTGCGTGTGCCAGCATCATTTTGCCAGTAGCGTCACCAATTGCCCAGACATGAGGTACTACTTCCCCAGATGACAATACTGCCATGCGATCGTCTACAGGGATATAGTTTCGTCGGTCTAGTTCTATCCCTACAGTTTCTAAACCTAAATTTTTGGTTGCGGGGATGCGTCCTGTGGCTACTAAACAAGCATCCACTTCAATCACATCAATATCTTCTTTGGTTTTGAAATCTGCCAGTTCAATTACCACCGGAGAACCGGGGATAATTCTTTTCGCGTATATTCCAACTTTGGTTTCAATGTCACGAGGAGTAATTAAAACTCGTTCTGCAAGTTTGGCAATATCCCGGTCAAATCCTGGCATTAATTGGTCTAGGGCTTCAATCATGGTGATTTCACAACCCAAAGCCGAGTAAACATCAGAAAATTCTAACCCGATGTAACCACTACCAATAATCGCTACCCATTCTGGTAAAGATGCTAATTTTACCCCTTGATCGCTGGTAAACACGGTTTTGCCGTCTACTTCAATTCCTGGAGGGACAAAGGGGATGGAACCAGGGGAAAGAATGATATCTTTGGCTGTTACAGTTTTCTCTACACCATCCCCGGTGATTGTCACCTTTTGAGTGCCGGCAATTTTGCCCCAACCCCTGATAATATCGACCCCTAGACGTTTGAGGCTATTGGTTAAGTCGCCTTGAATTTTTGAGACCAAATTGCCAGCATGATCGGCGATCGCTTGGCGGTCAAATGCTACATTATCGACTTGAATCCCCAGGGATTTGAGGTGGTGAGCATCACGTAACTCCCGCACTCGTCCAGATGCTGCCAGCAAAGCTTTAGAAGGAATGCAGCCCCGATTGACACAGGTTCCTCCCATGTCGGCTGCTTCGATAATTGCTGTTTTCAATCCACAGCTAACGGCGTGTAAGGCTGCACCATGTCCGCCTACACCCGCGCCTATAATCACTAAATCGTAATCAAATCCATAACTCACGTTAGTTTCCCCGTGTCCTGCGCCTATTTATTTTCAACTTAACTGACAATTTACGCAACTCCAGAAGGTTTGGGCATTGCTAGATTAAAAATACATATTATGCTTGAAGTTAGCAGGTGAAAAGGTAGATTTTTTATTATATTTACACAAAATTATCTATAGTGTTTATTTTTAGGGGCAATTCCTAACTAAGTAAGTGGGCGCAAATCAAGTTACCTCTTGGGGGTTGTTCTTTTTGATTGGTAAGGATTTCCGCCTTGTTTACCTTTGGTAATGTAGTTTGGTCGCAAATTACACCCTCATCTGATAGCGCAAGTTGTTTAAATACCACTGGCAAAAGATTTTACGCCATTTTCATGGACGTTAGCCATGAGCGAGGAAAATGATTGCAGGGCGGATTTTGTAGCTGATTTTAAATGGTGCAAGATGTAAATATGATGAAATGCTGCTCAATCGATTTGTTCCTGATCAATAAAAAAGTTATCATGCCCTAACGGTGGACTTTGTTGGAGCATTGTCAAATTCATCTAGTTTCAAATCGAGAAATTGCAATTATTATTTATTATCAGAACTTAAATTTTCCGTTTATGCCTATCTTCACAACCAAAAAACTCCGCTTCACATTAGGATTTGCTGCTTGCTTGCTGGTGAGTGCGGTTAGTAGTGGTTTATATCCGCAGTCAAGAAATCAACTACCAAATTCCGAAATTCCGGCTGAAAACCCTTTTGTATTTACTCAGTCAGCAAATTCTTTATTAACATCACAAATTTTTCCCGTTCCTAGACTAGCGACAATTTTTCAAAATCCTGTGGTTCTGCCTCAGATATCTAATCAAAGTATCAGCCCAAATCATACCTCTATATCTGAGCAATATACAGCATCCATACCTGTAAGTTATCCGGTTATTGATGAGTGGCAAAAGTATAAATTTAGCATTCAAGGTAGTAAAGTTTTCAGTCCCGGAAAACTACCCACAACTCAAATTAATGTTAATCAAGCAGATTTATTAACTGTTCTTGTTAACACTAGAGCATATTTTCAAGACCACGCTGCTGAAGATCCTAACATTTTTCGTAGAGGGTTACTAGGTACTCAAGGGGTGACTGTAGAAGATATTATCAGAACTTTAGATTTCATGATTACTGTCTTAAGAGATGATATTGCCAATAATCGCCCCAATCGGTTAGAAAATCCTGATTTTATTAATAATCATTTTCGCGTCATTAAATGGACTGCTCATAATCCTAATAACCAGAAGCAGAATCAAGTCAGAATTACCAAATATGCTGTTTTTGAGCATACAGGTTCTCGCACCAAGACACCAAAATATAATATACCAATTTACAGTTTAAAAGAAGACAATATTACTGATAAATTCTACACTAGATACACCAAACAGGATGTTTTATCAGGTATTTATGAGCCAGGAGGTAAGGAGTATGGGCGAGTCAAGCCTTTAGCTTATTTAACCCGTGCTGGTTTAGAAGAAGCCTTAATGCAGGGAACTATACTGATTAATTTTACAGATGG
>PWQB01000360.1 GCA_003556955.1 Nostocaceae cyanobacterium CSSed10_463m | reverse complement strand
GCATCAATACAGCGTAATGCTTCTTTTTTGCACACTGGACAAATATCTTCTGATGGTTTTTTACCTCCTGGTAAGGGTTGATTTAGCAATTTATAGGGGTAAATTACAGCTTGACAATTTTTACATAATCCTAAAGCATAATTACCTGCTGTTAACGCAGGAATTAATCCTGGTTTAGATTCTATCTTCTTACCTTGAGGATAGAAATCTGCGACACCACAAGCTGTATGTACCGCTTTATCTTTTACAGTTTCAGAACCGGGAGCAAATTGACCAATTGCTACATCTAAATTTCTATCTACTATTCCTGCTGTGGGTGGCCATTTAGTAGCACTAGGTAAACGAGTATATAGTAATCTAACTCTGGTAGGAAAGCCAAACATCGGTAATAGTCCAGCATTTGCTAACCGTTCACTCAATTTATCTTGAGTGTATGTTTGATCATCTACAATATCTTGAATTGCTGCTATTAACTCAATGCGGAGAAATTGCAGCATTCGCTGATTAGTAGCTTTTGGTAAAGTTGTTTGTATTCGTAAACTATCTAATATATTGATAATTTTTGGTTGAGTTTTTGCATCATCTAACCAATCTTGAATTAGCTGTTTATGATTATTCCAATCGCTGACATTACCAAATTCACCATGTACATTATCTTTTCTATCTTTGCCACTAATTCCTTCGTCTTGAAATGCTTGGCGTAATATTTCTTTAATCAGAACACGCTGAAAAATTTCTTGACTTCGCATATCCACATAAGGGGGTGGTGGTGGATCGCCGGTGATCATTTCTGGACGTTGAAAATAAAAATCATCATGGTTTCTACCACGACAGAAGGTGACAGCTAAAGCGACTCCTGCGGAACGTCTCCCAGCACGACCTACTCTTTGTTGATAATTAAAGCGTCGAGGTGGCATATTTGCCATCATCACAGCTAACAAAGCACCAATATCAACCCCTGCTTCCATTGTAGTGGTGACACTTAATAAATCTATACCTTGAACACGGTCAATTTCCTGATCAATAAATATGTCTTGAAACCACCTTTGGCGTTTTGTGCGTTCTTCTTTGTCCGTTTGTCCGGTTAATTCTGCTGCATTCATCCGGAAAGGTTGACCTGATTGTTCTGAGAGGTAGGTATAATAATCAAAGTCTCCTGTGGTATTTCCTGCGGTTAGTTTTTGGAAGGTTTGGGTATTAGGGCGACTATTACATTCAGGACAAAAGCCTGCTGCGGGATGGAGATAAAAGGCGTTACAGCGATCGCATCTATAACCCCCAAATCCCTCCTCTTTTTTATCTGGTGGTAGCATTAAAAACAATCTATCAGGATTGAGTGCTAAATCTTGACCGCTAGTAATTCCCGCTTGTGACTGTAATAATTCTTGCTCAATATCTTGAGGATTTAAATTGGTACTTTTAATGTAATTTCTGGCAAAACCAGGTATATTGTTATCAATACCAGGATAAAATAACTTAGCATATTTGTGACGACGACGTACTCCCAACTGTCTAATTACTGCATCAACAACTTCAATAACTTTACTCGGTACATTTCCTACTGGTTGATAGCTTACCCAACCTTGTCCAAACCCTTCCATTGTCCGTACTACATGATCAAACAACGGATTCATTAATTCTGCGGTCAGCAAATCTTCCAGTTTTACAGTATGATCTGTTTGGGTTTGTGTAAGTGGAAATTTTTTCGTTACTGCGTTTCCACTCCATTCATAACAGTTAAACCAAGGGTAATGCTGTTTACCTTGGTTTTGTCCTTCTGAGTAACTCAAAGCTTCAAAACTGGAACCACCAGGGCAAATACCATATCCTAATAACCCATCTCTCACTTTTTGGCGTAATTCTAATAACGGTATGCGTTCTGGATAACGTTGCAATAGGTTTAACCATTGATCACGCACTTTTTGATTACTTGTGGGTAAACCCATCACCCAACTAAGTGCTTCTGTAATTAAGGTAGGATTGGCATTAATAAAGCGATCGCGTCTGATTAAATCATCTGTTTGTGACCCTTTAATTACATTCCCATAGAGCCTTAAATTTATACTTTTTAAGTCTGTAATAATACTAGGGCTGTTTGCAGTAGTAATCCGCAAAAAAGCTATTAAATCATCCCAATAATCATAAAAAGACTGAATTAATAATAAACGTACCATATCACGGTAATGGTCAATTTCCATACCAGCCGCTAATTTAGCCGCATCTTGACGACTATCGGAAAATATCACCAATTTCCGAGAACTAGACGACCCTTGTTGAGAGGGTGCAGGCATTTCGCGTAACAGTCCACCAGCAATAACTTGACAAGCCTTTTGAAAACCTGTGCGGTGAATACGTAGAGGAGTAGGAAATTTATCACGCCTACCATAATCAACATCACACCGGGGACATTTTGTAGGTAATGCGGATTTTTCTGGATTATTCCCCACTATTTGATACAACCAACCAGGAACTTCATCAGGTTTAGGTGGTGTTGCATCTTGCAGTAATACACCAGTTTTTTTATTTAGTTTTGCTTGTATCCAGCGACATTTAATTTTACCAACAGTCCATTCTAAAACTTGCGGTTTCGTTGTCCAAGGTGTTGTC
>PWQB01000014.1 GCA_003556955.1 Nostocaceae cyanobacterium CSSed10_463m | reverse complement strand
GATCTACAACCTGAGCATTTTCATTAGCTGCAACTTGGCGCACTTTTTCTACAAATTCATTACCAGTTGCTAGTTCATCTTCAGAAACATTAGCAGCGTAGATAATTGGTTTATTTGTGAGTAGTTCTAGTACCTTAATAATCTCGGCTTCTTCTTCAGATAAACTCACCTGACGGACAGATTTACCTTCATTTAAAGCCGCAGCTAATTTTTCTAGAACTGTGATTTCAAATTGTGCATCTTTGCTAGTACGTGCTTGTTTACGAGTGCGCTCAATTCGCCGTTCAATTTGTGCTAAATCTGATAAAGCCAGTTCTAAATTAATGATTTCAATATCTCGCACTGGGTCAATAGAACCGGCTACGTGGATGATATCTTCATTTTCAAAACAACGCACCACATGGACAATAGCATCAACTTGGCGGATGTGGGACAAAAATTGATTACCTAGTCCTTCTCCTTTACTTGCACCTTTGACTAAGCCGGCGATATCGACAAACTCAACCCGCGCCGGTATAATTTGTGCAGAACTAGCAATTTTAGCCAAAACATTTAAGCGCTCATCCGGTACTGAGACAACGCCCACATTCGGTTCAATCGTGCAGAAGGGAAAGTTTGCTGCTTCAGCTTTGGCGTTAGCCACTACAGCATTAAATAAAGTAGATTTTCCGACGTTGGGAAGTCCGACAATTCCGGCTCTTAGCATTTTTGATTGGAGATTTTATTCACTACAAAGTCAATTTAAACAGGTTCAGGCATAGTTTGGGGGATTGTTCCTGGAACTGTTTGGGGAATAGGTGCTGGGACTGGTTCTGGTGCTGGTGCTGGAACTGTTTGAGGAATGGGGGTTGGGACTGGTTCTGGTACTGGTGCGGGTAATGGTTGGGGACTGGGTAATGGGTTCGGTTCGGGGTTGGGTATTTGTGGTTCTGGTACAGAAATAGCTGTGGGATAAGTCACGGTAGGTCTATTTTGATTATTCAACTTTTCCACCCTAGATCACAAACCAAGCAATCTACATCCCCCAAAATGGCTATCTCAGTTAGAAATAATAATATAATATTATCCCACAATTCTCATAAACCAAATGTGGCGTTTAATTTTCATTGCATCAACTTATTAATTAATTCATCTACTTTTAAAAGCCCCTCAGTAATTTGCTTTACCATGTTTAGTTCATTTGCAGGGTCTGGTGGTTGAATAGTTCTGTAGGATGTAGCTGAGGTATGCACTACAATACCTCTTTCTTTACCAAATGTATTCATGGTAGCAAGCCAAGCAGGATCTAAGTCATCACTATCTATCCCTATGGGTAAGAGTAATGCCAAAAGATTAGCTTCTTTGACTCCGTGATTATTATCAATAACCTTCTTAAAAGATTTAATGGCTAAGTCTATTTTTTTACTTATTTTTATTTTATCTGATGAAACAGTTTTATTTCCTTTTGTTGGTCTCAGTGTAATTGGTGGTATCTCCATCATTTGACCTGAGAAAGCAACTAAAATTATCAAAGTTAAACAGGTTTTACCTCCGTTATCCCACGCTTGTTTAGCATTCAGAGTAACTTCCCAAGCTCTCTCTTCAAGATAAGATTCAATTTCAGCATGGGCTAAAACTCTGTATGCAAGAGTTCTAGATAACTGTCTTTCTGAATATAACCCTATTGGGTTGATTTTAGGAAGAAATTGCTTTTTCAGCCTAGTCAATTCCCTGCTTAAACTACGAAACCTCACGGATTTTGGCATATTTCAAATAAATGCTACCTCAAACCGTTGAATACAATACGATTATCTATAAATTCAGGTAGATTAAACTCGACATCTAAAACCTCTAGTAGGCTTTCACCCCACCATCTCAAACGATTGTAAGTTTCACGAATATTCTTGGTAGTTCCTTCTACACCTTCCCTAAACTTGGTATTTGATGAACATAACTTTTTAAACGCATCTTCAACTTTTTCTTTATTTCGTTCCGCAGACTGTCTGATAATTTCATCCGAAAAGTAAAAAACCATCACATCTAAAATAGCTTTATTAAAACGTTTTCGATATGTGTTTTCATTATTTAACCACATTCGACAAAAGGTTTTTTCTTGAAATATATTAATTGTAGTTTCTACTGCTTTTTCAAATTCATTAACTACATTTTCGATATCATCATGTCTTTTATCCCAATCTTTATTAAGCTTCTTACAAGTTTCGTCTAAAAATGCTTTAAGATTGCCACGATATTCTGATAAAAAATAATGGAATCCTACATAACGCAGTAGTAATTCGACATCACGCATCCGAAAATCAGGATTTGGTGATTTGAATATTTTTTTCAGCGCCTGACTTTTAATTGATTGGTCATCTAAAAAATTGATAAAATCACCAGGATGCAATGCTTGTCTTAGCTCTTGTGCAGATAAAGGAGTGCTTTGTACATTAAGACGGAGAAAAATTTTATACAGAAAATTTTCTGTGTCTACATTCCGAACTGCTATAGTACGAATAGTTTGGTTATCAAGATCATCAAGCACTTTATTCAAGAAAATGTGACCTCTTAATTCTTCATAGGTGCTACCATTCATATCAGTTCTGAACTCTAGATTCTTTAAAGCAAAAGCGTTATT
>PWQB01000623.1 GCA_003556955.1 Nostocaceae cyanobacterium CSSed10_463m | reverse complement strand
TATAGCACTACGCATACACGTGAGGACATTGTTGATTGCCCAAAGCCTTGATGTACGGGCGGGTTTACTAAGGATTTCGACGAACCACAGACTGACTCTTGAACCCGCCCCTACCCACTCAGCACTCAGCACTCAGCACTCAGCACTTTGCTATATATGAGGGTGAGTATTGTCTCTCACCCTACATCAAGAGATTCAGTGTTTTGTGATTACACCGAACATCCAGTATCATGCAAGCTGTTTATGCTATTAGTACAGTTGCTTGCACACAGGGGATAACATAATGAGAGTTTGGCTGGCTTGTTTTTTAGTGTTGTTTGCTTTAGCAGAACTGTTTGACTGGTTAAAAGCGTTTAATCTGCCGTTGCCAATTTATATTTTGGGTGGAGCATTTTTAGCTGTGGCTTCTAACTATGACAAGATTGTTGGCTCTTACTTCAGTGATGGAAGTATGGAATCATCACCGGAACAACCGCAGTTAAATTCGCCTAGCCAATCCCTTGATCCTATTTCTTTCCCTAGTCCTGTGGAACAGGGGCAACAATCAGAAACACAGCTTTAGTTCAGCAATTTTCGCATCGTTTCAGAATTAATATTGAATTTCCCAGGCTAATAAATCACTCCATCAAATCCCAGATATTGCCCAGAGCAAACAGTAAATTGCTAAATTTTGCTAAATTAAAAAGAGTTTGACTTAAAAGCTGATTTACACCAATTCGGTAATTTTTTCCGGGTTGGTAACATTTACCAAATTTAGGCTATTGCCGCAACGCCGTGATTAGTGGAATCTTAGAACAACTTCGAGCTGCGTTTGCCAAAGACAAGACTTACCGTGATACCTCTCCCCACAAGCACTGGTTACAAGTGATTTTGGTCACCAGCTTGGGAGTGACAGCTTTGGTATGGGGAGTGAGGGAACTGAAATGGTTACAGCCTTGGGAATTAAAAGCTTATGATCAAATGCTGCGATCGCGTCCTGTGGAACCTCCAGATCCTCGCATATTATTAGTGGAAATTACCCAAGAGGATCTAGCACAGGAGACATGGCCTTTATCCGATGCCACAATTAATCAAATGTTGGCAAACCTAGAATCTTACCAACCGAGTATTATTGGTCTTCATTTTAACCGCGCAAATCAGGAGAATTTGGCGGAAAATCTGCAAAATAAAGAAAATATTATTAGTACTTGCTTGTTCAGCAGCATAGACAGACCAGAAATTCCTCCCCCAGCTAATTTTTCTGAAGATAATTTAGGCTTTAAAGATTTAATTCCTGATTACCAACAAGACCAAATTATCCGCCGCAGTTTATTATTTGCCCACTCTGAAGATAGTAAATGTACAACTCCTTTCTCATTTGCTGCGAGATTGGCGGTTAATTATCTAGAAAAATTAGGTCTTGCCATTGAATTTCCTGATCAATATAATTTCTCTATAGGTGAAACCTTCTTTTCTACCCTCACAGCCAATTCTGGTAGCTATAAAAGACTAGATGCAGCAGGTTACCAAATTTTATTGAATTATCGCCATACTGACCGCATAGCGGAAAAAGTTACTCTGACACAAGTTCTTAACAATCAACTCGACCCCGATTTAGTCAAAGATAAATTAGTAATTATCGGTACAACGGCTCCTAGTGTTAACCCTGGTTTAAATACACCTTATAACGCTGCATCTGACCAACCATCTAGAACACCTGCTGTCTTAATTCACGCACAGATAGCCAGTCAGATTCTCAGTACAGTGTTAGATGGAAGACCCCTAATTTGGTATTGGTCTGAAGGAATGGAAATCCTCTGGCTGTGTGGCTGGTCAACCATCGGTACTATTGTCGGGTGGCGAATGCAACATCCTTTTTTGTTGCTCATAGTGGGAAGTGCAAGTTTAGCTAGCTTAGTGGTAATCTGCACAATCATATTTTTTCAAGCTGGTTGGATACCTGTAATCCCCCCAGCCATAGGTTTTATGATTAGTGGTGTGAGTATGATGATTTACACCACATACCAAAATCAGCAGAAAACAAAAGTTATACTTTTACAAGTTGAACAACAACAAGAAGCAATTGAACAGTTAAATATTCTTTTAAAAGATACTCAAACTACGACAATTCGTGACGTACATATTCACTCTACATCCACACCTCTAATCCCAGAAAAAAGAACTGGGGATTTACTGTTGAGTGGACGTTATCAAATTTCCAAAATTTTAGGGGCGGGGGGATTTGGCCGGACTTATATAGCACAAGACACTCAGCGTCCGGGTAATCCTATGTGTGTAGTTAAACAATTAATGCCAGCACGTCGGGATACTAAATTTTTACAAGTAGCTAGACGGTTATTTAATACAGAAGCAGAAATTTTAGAAATGTTGGGAAAACATCGGCAAATTCCCGAACTACTGGCTTATTTTGAAGACAATCAAGAGTTTTATTTAATTCAAGAGTACATTGCTGGTCATACTCTGAATGAAGAATTACCACCTGTGCAGGTTGTACAGAATGAAGCTTTTGTGATTGATATGCTCAAAGGGGTTCTAGAAGTATTAGGATTTATGCATGAGCGTCGAATAATTCATAGAGATATAAAACCAACTAATATTATTAGAAGTTCAGAAG
>PWQB01000259.1 GCA_003556955.1 Nostocaceae cyanobacterium CSSed10_463m | reverse complement strand
TGAATCGGTATCCATTGCCAAACTATTGACAAAAAGAATGGGATACAAGCCCCGTACTTCTAGGACGGCTTGATGGTAAAATTTAGGTATAGTCGCCATAGGGCATTGGGAGACTATGAACGGACATGGAGGGATGGTAAGACCACTTGTGGCGCAACCCAGCGAAGTGTCAAGGAATCCTCGCTCCTTTAGGACGAGGAACTATGTCAATAGCGACTACTTCATCCGTCATTCCTGGGGATTTTGGGGTGAGCAAAATCCCAAATTGCCAATCTCAACTATCCTAGAGGATTTTATGGTAAAGATACCATCACAATTGTGATGTTATCGTGTCCGCCCTGTGCTTTGGCGGCTTCAATCAGAGCCAGAGAAGTTTCTTCCAATATGGGAGATTTGCAGAGGTGGTCAGCAATATTCTGATTGTTCAGTTCTTCGGTCAGACCATCACTGCACAGCAGTAAGCGATCGCCTGATTTTACATCTAGCTTCTGCACATCAACTTGATGCAAGTCTTCCCTACCCAAACACCGGGATAATATATGGCGATAGGGGTGATTTCGAGCTTCCTCTTCAGTAATATCACCTAGCTTAATCGCCCTAGCTACCCACGTGTGGTCTTCCGTGATTTGTTGTAATTTCGAGTCCCGAAACCGATATAACCGGGAATCACCAACGTGAGCGCACCAAGGCGGATCTGTGGAGCGAAAAATCACGGCGACGATGGTCGTCCCCATATCGGCGCGTTCGGGATGTTGTTTCTGATCCTGGATAATGGCTTGATTTGCTTGCCATAGAGCTTTTTCTAGTAATTTGGGAGTGGTTTCAGCACTATCCCAGTGGGACACCAAAAAAGTTTGAATTTCCTGCGTGGCGATATGACTTGCTTGTTCACCCCCTGCATGACCACCCATACCATCAGCAACAATAAAAAATCGCCCTTCAGGGTCGATGTAATAAGCATCTTGGTTATTAGAACGAACAAGTCCCGGATCGCTAGAACCCGTGAAGTTAAGTGTCATAATTTTTGAGAACAATTAATACGTGCGGTCATAACGGTCGAGGCGTGATATCAAGCGAATCAGAATGAATGATAATGCTGCGGCAATTAAACCAGCTAGCACGGCCAGCCATACATAACGATGAACTAATAAAATTGTAGCGGAAAGAGTAAATCCACTGATAATTAGAGCGTAGGTTGTGCCTAATTGAATATTACTTTGCCTTCGTAGCAGACGTTCCGTTTCTATCGAACGGACACGCACACGCATATCTCCCCGTTCTAATTTTTCTAATGTATCCTCTAATCTCCGGGGCAAACCGAATGCAGTTGTACTGACTTGAACGGCTTGGCGACTTAACTCATTGATAAAGCTATTATTATCGGGACCACTCATATCTGTTATTAGTTGCATTGCATAAGGTTGGGCAACTTCCATAAAGTTAAATTCTGGATCTAAGCCTTTGCCTACCCCTTCTAGAGTAGAAAAAGCTCGCATCACAAACGTGAAGGTAGCGGGAAATCTAAATGGCTGATTATAAGCTAATTCATACAGGTCGTCACTGATTGCGGCCACAGACTGATTTTCAAAAGGCTGATCCATGAAATTATCCAGCATATACTGGACAGAACGCCGCACAGGCCCCATATCCTCAGTCGGGGCGATCGCACCTAAATCGATCAGAGACTGGACAACGCGATCGCCATCTTTTTGAGCAATGCCAAACAGCGTTTCCATCAAACCTTCACGCACATTGGACTTAATTTGCCCCATCATGCCGAAGTCGTAGAAAATTAAGTCACCATTGGGACTCACAGCAATATTACCTGGGTGAGGATCGGCATGGAAAAAGCCGTTATTCAGCAACTGCAACAAATAAGCTTGAGCGCCAAGACGTGCTAACACCTTCCGATCTAAACCGGCGGCTTCTAAAGCTTCATATTGGCTAATTTTAATTCCAGGGACATATTCTAAAGTTAATATTTTGGGTGAAGCATAACGCCAATAAACCCTAGGGACTTTTACCCATTCATAGCCGCGAAAGTTGCGACGAAAAGTATCAGCATTGCGACCTTCGTTCAGATAATCAATTTCTTCCCAAAGAATGCGACAACATTCTTCGTAAATTCCCAGCCAATCGCGTCCCCGTCCCCATTTCGGGTGGTTTTGAAAATAGCGGGTAATACCCTTGAGAATTTGTAAATCGATTTCAAATAGCTTCTTCAGTCCAGGACGCTGTATTTTCACCACAACTGATTCCCCTGTGTGGAGTACAGCTTTGTGTACTTGCCCTAAACTAGCAGCAGCCAGGGGAATAGGTTCAAAATTCTGGAATAATTCGGGAATTTTTTTGCCTAGTTCATCCTCAATACTGGCTTCTACTTGCTCATAGCTAAAGGCAGGAACTTTATCCTGTAACTTTGCCAACTCTTCGACATACTCGCCGGGAAATATATCAGCACGGGTAGAAAATAGCTGCCCGACTTTAATAAAAGTGGGGCCTAACTCTAATAGGGTATTACGAATCCAGACCGCTTGGGCTTTGCGTCTTGCAACTTGCTTGGCCTCAGTCATACCGCCAGCATAACTCCAAGATTTGTTGTAACGCCAAAGCTTGA
>PWQB01000077.1 GCA_003556955.1 Nostocaceae cyanobacterium CSSed10_463m | reverse complement strand
GGTAACAATAACAATCCGTCAAAAGACTATCGCCCGTATAAAATCTACCTTGTCTACTTTCCCTCCTTGTCTTCCAAGTCTTGCCTTCACAGATAACATTAAAAACCTACCCTTGTGAGCTATCCCTCCCCAGGCTACTCCACTTCGTTCCGTTGAGCCTGGGGACTCCCGCGAATCCGTTGAAAAATAGTTAATAGTCAATCAATTTTGGATTTTGGATTTGCGATTTTAGATTGCAGTTCAATCCAAAATTTAAAATCTAAAATCTAAAATTCTCAATTATGTCTACCATCCGTCCTGCTCAAATTACTAAAGTATTACCCGATTCCATCGCCGCAGAAGTTGGCTTTGATGTGGGGGATGCCATAGTTGCTATCAATGGCACACAACCCCGTGATTTAATTGATTATCAATTTTTATGTGCTGATGAAGTTCTCGAACTAGAAGTTTTAGACGCATCGGGAAATACTCATTATGTTGAAATTGAAAAAGATTACGACGAAGATTTAGGTTTAGAATTTGCTACCGCCCTATTTGATGGTTTAATTCAATGTAATAACCGTTGTCCATTTTGTTTTATTGACCAGCAGCCACCCGGTAAGCGTTCTAGCTTGTATTTAAAAGACGATGATTACCGTCTGAGCTTTTTATATGGTTCCTATTTAACTCTTACCAATTTGTCAGAAAGAGAATGGCAACGGATTGAACAAATGCGTCTGTCTCCCTTGTTTGTTTCTGTTCATGCGACAGAACCCGAAATCAGAATTAGACTGCTGAAAAATCAGCGTGCAGGACAAATATTGCCACAAATTAAATGGTTCCAAGACCGAAGATTGCAAATCCACGCCCAAGTGGTGGTTTGTCCGGGTATCAACGATGGTCAACATTTGGAACGAACCCTGAAAGATTTAGCATCTTTCCATAAAGGTGACATACCTGCTGTCGCATCAGTCGCAGTGGTTCCAGTGGGGTTGACGCGCTTTCGCCCAGAGGAAGATGAACTCATACCCGTAACCAGGGAAAAAGCTCAAGAAGTAATTTCTCAAGTGCAAACCCTTTCCAGACAATTTCGCCAACAATTCGGTTCCGGTTTTGCTTGGTTAGCTGATGAATGGTTTTTGATTGCTGGTGAAGAATTACCCAGTGAAGCCGAATATGAAGAGTATCCCCAAATTGATAACGGCGTGGGTTCCATTCGTTTATTTATTAAGCAATTTGCATCTACAGCCGCCGAATTGTTACCAGCCAAGCTTGATTATCCCAAAAAATTAACTTGGGTAGTGGGTAATGCCGTAGAACAAGCATTTCAACCCATTTTACAACAGTTAAATTCTGTTGCAGGTTTAGAAGTAAATATGCAAGCTTTATCGAGTGATTATTGGGGGCAAGATATTAGTGTTACTGGGTTGATTACAGGTCATGATCTACTTTTAAATCTCTCAGGAAAAGATTTAGGTGATGGAATTTTACTGCCGAAAGTTATGCTCAAGAATGGTGAATTGGTATTCTTGGATGATATGACTGTGGCAGAAGTAGCTAAAAAACTTAATACAGAAATATTCCCCGTTGGTGGTATTGAGGAATTGATCAAGGCTTGTACTGCTGAATTAGTGATGGTTTAGTTAGCAAATATCAGTTATTTTTCGGAGGTCATTTATGTATATATGGAATGATAAATGAAAGAAAGGCTTGGTAAATAATAAATTTAGGGGTGAGTCGTGAAGAATCAAAATAGATGCCATAAAAAAATCAAAAAATTTGGATTCTTCATTGTCACTTTTAAAGTTTTAATTTTTAATAACTTGGGGATTTTACCAGCAACGGCGACCACTGGGGAACCTGTATTAAGCGTGGTACATAGTCCAGAAAATCAGCAGCAATGGGCAGAAATTACCCAGCGTTTGCAAGCAATAAATGTGAAATATTGCGTTATTCCTCTAGCTGATGTCAGGAGTGTAGCAGATTGGGGCGATCGCCAGGTGTTATTTTTGCCGAATGTGGAAAGATTAACACCAGTGCAAGCGATCGCTCTTCAAGAATGGATGAGCAAGGGCGGAAACCTGATTGCTAGCGGTGCGGTAGGGAGTTTGTCAGATCCTGGAGTGCGTCAGTTAATGCGATCGCTTTTGGGCGCTTATTGGGGTTTTAGTCTGAATCAGAAGCAACAGATACAACCTGTAAACACTCGGAATTTTCAATGGGCAAACCAAAACGAACTTTTTGGTCAAGTACATGGTGGTGTTCTCATTCCTAACAATGTTACCAGTCAAGCTGTTGCTGTTTGGCAATCTCCAGATAATTCCGCCGCAGTGATCACCACAGAGTCTTCCACCTTTTTAGGTTGGCGTTGGGGAACAAATACAGCCTCAACAGCAGATTTAGATAGCACCTGGTTAAAAGCCGCCCTAACTCGCCATAGGTCAAGGTCATCAAGTCGCCAGACTAAAATAGCCGGAGGTTCCCCACGCTGCTCAACATCCGTAGTTGCAGATTACTCATCCTCAGTTCCATCAGTTCCCCGTCCCTCGTCCCCAGTTCCCCGTCCCCAGTCCCCAGTCCCCCGTCCCCAGTCCCCAGTCCCCAGTCCCCCGTCCCCAGTCCCTGCTACTTATCGACTC
>PWQB01000747.1 GCA_003556955.1 Nostocaceae cyanobacterium CSSed10_463m | reverse complement strand
CAAAGGAAAACAACTAGCAGCTATTTCCTGAGAAACAAACACAGATGGTTGAGGTAAATGTTTATGAGTCCATATTTTTAAATACTGGTTTAAATTAGCATATATAGAATGAATTACTTCTTCAGAACCATCATTGTATAAATTTGAACAACAACCACAAATAAATTCATAACCTTGACGATAAAAATTGCTCACATCTTGTAAACAAGTGGAATTAGCATAAGAATCATCGGCATTTATCCAAGCAAAAATTTCACCAGTACAGTGTTTATGACCTTTATTAATTGCGTCTGTTTGTCCCCCATCTGGTTCACTAACCCAGTAAGTCAAATACTTTTCGTATTTTTTGATGATTTCAACAGTATTGTCGGTAGAACCACCATCGATAATGATGTATTCCAGATTGGGATATCCTTGTAGTAAAACTGAACGGATAGTTTCTTCAATGAATCTTCCATAGTTGTAGCTAGGAGTCACGATACTAATGCGAGGCCACTCAGAAGCATCAGGTGTTTTTTCGATGGAATGTTCTATTTCCTCTGTCCAAGGCCAGCCAGTTTTGCCTTCGGGGGGTGGGGGTAATTCTTTTAATTTCAAAGCAGTATTTACAAGTTTGATATTATTTTTAAGGTTGAATTAATACACCAATAAATAGGATTGTTTATAAAACTTCGCAATACCTGTTCATATAGTTCGATGTACCGCTTTGCTTGCAGTTCTAAGGAATATTCTGCGAGGGCGATCGCGCGACAATTTTCACTCATTTTCTGCCGTAATTCTTCATCTGCCAATAGGGTTATAATGCCATTGCAGAAATCTTCTACATCTTCGGGTTGTGCCAAATAACCAGTGATTTTATGACGCACTAGGTCAGGTACACCACCTATTTTAAAAGATACCATTGGTGTTGTACAAGCCATGCTTTCTTGCAATACCAGGGGTAAATTATCAGCACGGGTGGGAAAGATAAACAAGTCAGCCGCAGAGAAAGCCATAGATTTTAAGCGATCGCTACTTATGTATCCTAAGCTGAGAGTAGACATTCCCAGTTCAGATGTAATTGCTTCACCTCCATTTCCAAAAGTCAAGAGTATGGTTTCTGCTTTCAGGGATTGAGGTAATTGTTGCAAAGCCTTTAACAGTAAATCTCCACCTTTGCGGTTATCTTTAATACTGTCCGCACCAAAAAGCAGAACTTTTTTATTTTTAGGAATATCTAATACAGTTTTACATAACAGGGGGTCTAATGGTTGGTAGGCAGTTGTATCAATTCCATAGGGAATGTGGTGAATGGGAAACCGAATGAGCATACTGGCTTGGGCTTGCTCTGTTAACCAACGACTGGGAGTTACAATAGTCAAATTTAACTTACTATAAATCCAATCTTTGAGTTTCCATTCTATGTGGGAATTATCAAGGTTAATGGCTGGATAACTATCGGGATAAGGGCATTTACCACAGCCAATTTTCCAGCGATCGCAATCATAGCTATAGGCACAATGTCCAGTAAAGCTCCACATATCATGGAGAGTGAAAATAGCAGGTTTTGTTTTCGTTAATTTAGGGATAGCTAAGTAGTTAAAGTAACGAGTATGAAGATTATGGAAATTTAGAATATCTGCATTTTGATAAAATTTATGCTTGGAAATATCAAAGGTACTAATTTGGTCAACGTAGTTAAAACCAATGCGCGAAGTCACACGACGAACAAGATTATCAACACGAGTTCTCTGAGGAACAGATGTCACGCGATCGCTATCAGTTTTAACAATACCAACTAGCAGTTTTGAGTCTATTTTTTGCTTTAATAATCCTTGATGAAGGCGGTATCCTGCTATTCCGGCTCCTCCAGCAATATCAGATTGATTAATATGTAAAACATTCATATAAAACTAAGATGCAAAAGTCAGCTTTCGTTTCACTGAAGATAATCTTCGACGAATTTTCATTAGTGGTTGATCTTGCTGTCGCATTTGTTTACCTTCAAAAATATAGTCAAAGGTGTGCTGGTCTGCCTCTTTGTGTCTAACCATAAATGGAGGATGCTTAATTTCCCAAATATCTTGTGTTGGCAACTTAGAGCGTGGACTATCACCTGTTGTATGAGCAGCATCTGGTCGATTAAAACCAAGATTTGTAATCAGGTTATCATTAGGCGCTATGACTAAACCACCTTGAGACCAACAAGCATAAGTCCATTGATAATCCCATGTATCTAATACTTGTGGATCTTTATACATCTGCTCGAAAAGTTTTGTCCAATATCTTTGTTCGTAGGGATCTTCAAATATCACTTCCGACAAACCTTGCTGTTTAAACTTCGGCCAAGTTTTCATATAGTAATCATAGTGTTGCCAAGCTCTTCGCCAAGAAGCCCAGCCCCATCCATGCATATATTTTGAGAAGTAATAACTGTATTCAGTTCCCCCTTGGTTAACAGAATTATCACCATTAATGTGCATAATTCTTTCATCATTTCTAAAACGTTCCAGCATGGCTTCACAAAAGCTGAAAAATGATGGTGCTGGTAAGGTGTCATCTTCTAAAAATATTGCTTCTTCAACTTGGGAAAATACCCAATCAAACCCACTAGCTTCTCGTCGCCCACAGCCTAAGTTACT
>PWQB01000175.1 GCA_003556955.1 Nostocaceae cyanobacterium CSSed10_463m | reverse complement strand
CTTTTCTGGTTGTGCCAACAGTGCGGCGCGAATAGCGGCGTTATCTCCCTCTGTACCGCAACTAGTGTAAACAATTTCTGATTCTTCAGCACCGATGAGGGCTGCTAGTTGTTGGCGTGCTGTTTTTACAGCTTTGCCCAATTGTCCACCAAAAGTATGCATACTAGAAGGATTACCGTAGTAGTCCCGCAGATAAGGCAACATCGCCTCTAAAACTTCCGGGTCTACCTTTGTTGTAGCATTGTTGTCGAGATAAATAATGCTCATCCTGATACACCTACAACTTTGCTCTGATGTCGAGATAATTTCTCGGAGAATTGTTTGGAATAATAGTTAAACCAACGTTCCCAGTAATCTTGTTTCTTAGTTAATTTTGCTAAAGAGCGGTTGTAATTAGCAAACCAGCCTTCCCAATAATCGTTGGGTTGTTTGACGCAACCGGTGCAGGTGGGACAACCAGCTTTACACTGAGGAACGGAGTAAACACTGCCAAAGCAGTTTGTGCAGAGTTCGGGATCAATCCAATGATTACCGTCAATGACCTTAATTGCATTAGTGGGACATACAGACAGACAAAGATCACAGGAAATACATTGGCTAGTGATTTGGTAAGCCATGATTATTCTCCTTTTTGCTACTGGTTACCGGGTATTGGGTAGGGAGGTATGGGGTACTGGGGTAGGGGGGAAACTTTTCCTATTCCTTATCCCTAGTCCCCACACCCTCGTCCTTATTCCTGATTCCCTAGTTCCTTTACATATTGCTCGTAAAATTCCAAAGCAACTTTTTCAATCACGTCGTAAGCTTCAACAGTCTGTATTCCAGCTTCTTGCAATTTCTCTTGAGGACAGTTACCAATTTTGGAAACTAAAACTGCTTTGCAATCGGCGATCGCTGCCATGATATGCTCAAAAGTGGCTTCTTCACTAAATCCACCTTGACAATACTGGTCAATCTTGCGATGACTGACAAAGGTAACTTGATTACCATCCACTTCGTAAATTTGGAATTCCTTCGCATGACCGAAGTGTTGGTTAACTAGTCCACCGCCTTTGGTGGCAACTGCAACTAAGATTTTGGGATTGTTGGCAGATTTCTTGCCACTACGTGCCTTATCTTTGGCTATTTTGAGTTCTTCTTTAAACTTCTCAATTCCTTCATGAACAACAGTGCGTTGTTCGAGGTCATATTCTGGAGTCATTTCCAAGAATTTATCTTTGCTAAATTCCTGGCTGCGGTCTTCTCCTAATAATCCTACCGCATCTGCTCGGCATTGGCGACAGTGGCGCATCATTTTCATGTTGCCGGCACAATTGTCTTGTAGTGCCTTCACTTCTTTGGGTGTAGGGCCACGTTGGCCTGTTAAGCCAAAATGTGTCCCGTGTTCCGGTGCTGAAATCAAAGGCATGATGTTGTGCAGGAATGCACCATTTTCACGAATCATTTTATTGACTTCGATCAGGTGCTGATCATTAATTCCGGGAATCATCACGGAGTTAACTTTGCACAGAATATCAGCTTCTTTGAGTGCTTGTAAGCCTTCCATCTGCTTTTCTAGCAGAATTTTAGCTCCTTCAACACCTCTATAACGCTTGCGCTTATAGTGTACCCAAGAATAAATTTGAGCGCCAATTTCTGGGTCGATGGTATTCAGAGTAATGGTAACGTGATCGATATTTAATTGTTTAATGCGGTCAATGTGTTCTGATAACATTAAACCGTTAGTTGAAAGGCAAAGCTTAATATCTGGTGCTTTGTCTGCAATCAACTCAAAAGTGCGGAAAGTCTTTTCAGGATTCGCCAATGGATCACCAGGCCCCGCAATTCCTACCACTGTCATTTGGGGAATTTTGCCTGCAATCACCAAAGCTTTGTGTGCTGCTTCTTCTGGTGTTAGCAGTTCGCTAACTACTCCCGGACGACTTTCGTTAGCACAGTCGTATTTACGATTGCAATAGTTGCATTGAATGTTACAAGCTGGTGCAACTGCAACGTGCATCCTGGCGTAGTGGTGATGGGCATCTTCACTATAACAGGGGTGTTTGGCAATGCGTTCTTGGAGCTTTTGATCCATTTCTACGGTGGTGCTGCTGTCGCATCCGCAACCACCTGATTTTGATTGGGTTAATGCTGGTTCCTGATGTTCGGAGGTGATGAGTCCGTTAGACGGTAGTATCATTGAATTTCGCAAGGGTCGGTGGTGGACTAAATGCCACAGTGGGAGATGCCGTTGCTACTGTCTTTACCTAGGAACTGAAGTCGCGTCTTATAATCAGTTAGCAGTTAACAATGATTAAGTTGTTTACTGTTGACTGATATATAGCTGGGTCTGTCTCAATTTTAGGGTCTGGGTAGAATTTGTCTGTGAGTACAGCCGCGACTTCGATTCACTTAAGGCATGGTGCTATCTCATCCCTCCACTCACTTGGCGCTTTTGCTTTTGGCTTGGCGTTGAGTGATTGGCGATATAAGATTTATAGCAGTCGCTCTGAACGAGTCGGCGCGTTTATGAAGTATAGAATTTATTGGATTTATTACGCTTGTACTCAAATTTTCAAACCCTAACTGTGTGGGTTTTACAAGCATTAAATATTTATTTTTTGGGTAGGGGTTCTAGTATT
>PWQB01000265.1 GCA_003556955.1 Nostocaceae cyanobacterium CSSed10_463m | reverse complement strand
TCCAACTACCAGCATAAAGTTTTCCTGTGTGAATATTGGCGAGTTCCAAAGAAAGTAAATTCACACAAGCCGTGACACCAGAACCACAATAAACTATAATCTCCTCAGCATTTTCTAGTTTTTCCCATCGTTGACGTTGCTCTAATGGCGACAGTAGATAACCTGAAGAGTTGGTAATTTCCTGCCAAGGATAGTTAACTGCACCAGGAATATGGCCAGCAATTTTATCTATTGGCTCTCGTTCTCCTCGGTAGCGATCGCTTTCTCTAGAATCCACCAAAGCTACTTCTGATAAATCTTTGCGACTTTTCACAACTTCAATATCTACTACCAGTTCTGGTTTTATTTTGGGAATAAAATTACCTTTTTTGGGTGGCGAAATCACATCGGTGACAGGATAACCAGAATTTTGCCATGCTGTAAATCCTCCATCTAATACAACTACTTGCTCATGTCCTAAATAGCGTAATAACCACCACAGACGAGATGCAAAAGCCAAACGCGAATCATCATAAGCAACAACTAACGTGTTTGGAGAATCTACCCCAATTGCTGACAACTTGTGAGCTAGATCATTGACATTAGGTAAAGGATGTCTACCGCCATGCTTACCCACAGGACTGGAAAGATCCTGATTTAAATCTAGATAATAAGAATGCTCAATGTGACTTGCTTGGTATTGTTGTTTTCCTAATTCAGGATCAGCAAGAGAAAAGCGACAATCCACAATGACGACGTGTTGATCGTGAAGATGCTCAATAAGCCAAGCTGGGGAAACAACGAATTGGGTATTATCCATAAATCACTCATAATGAACTAATTAGCTAAGTCGGTAAGCAGGAAAAAACCAAACTACATTACGAAAGGTAAACATACCGGAAATCCTTACCAATGACAAAGGACAAATGACGACCCCTACTAGTTAACTTTATTTCCGCCCACTTACTTAGTTAACCTTGATCTTACATGAGTGGGAATCTAGCTAAGTCCAGAGGCAAAATGTGAAAAAGAATAATTTTTACTAACAGGATATACCTGCCTTGACCTGCTCTAACCCCAAATTTTTGGTAAACAGGTGTAACAACCAAGTTAGAATACTTATTCTAGGGAATGCAAACATTACCCGTGATTCGTGATCACAGGCTACTACAGAAAAATTTGATTTGTTATCAATGAGGTCAATTTTTTTTGAATTGCAATTACTAGATGTAGTTTTTGTAGTTTATAACAGACACACATACAACAGATTGATGAAAACTGATATTAGATATGGTTAGAATTACATCAATTCCCATAACTCCACCAGCTACAGATTCTACAGCAGTGAAAGGTTTTGATTCAGAATTGCCGACAATTTTAATAGTTGATGATCATACGGCCAGTAGGATGACTGCCGTTGCGCTCTTATCGATGGAAGGGTACAACGTTATCGAAGCTGACAGTGGTATTACAGCCTTGGCATGGGTGAAACAAAAACAACTAGATTTAATTTTGTTGGATGTGATGATGCCGGGAATGGATGGTTTTGAAGTCTGTCAGCAGATCAAACAAGATGAACATACTAGGCTAATACCAATAATTTTTATTACAGCCTTAAACGACAGGCGATCGCGCATCCGAGGAATTGAAGTAGGGGCGGATGACTTTTTGAGCAAACCTTTTGACAGTGTGGAACTAGCAGCACGTGTGAAATCCTTGGTACGGCAAAAGCGTCTCAACGAAGACTTAGATCACGCTGAGAAAGTGCTGTTTTCTATTGCTAGGGCTATTGAAAGTCGTGATCCTAACACAGGAGATCACTGTGAACGGCTAGTCAAATTAGGTCAAGCTTTTGGTGAATACCTCAATCTCTCACGCTACAAAATTCGAGATTTAATGTGGGGTGGTTATCTTCACGATATCGGTAAGGTTGGTATTCCCGACGCAGTGCTACTCAAACAAGGCAAACTTACCCCAGAAGATTGGGAAATTATGAAGCAGCACGTTTTAATTGGGGAAAAAATTTGCCTACCTCTACGTAGTATGCAAGGGGTAATTCCCATTATTCGCCATCACCATGAGCGCTGGGATGGATCAGGCTATCCTGATGGACTAAAAGGAGATGATATTCCTTATTTAGCACAAGTATTTCAGATACTTGATATTTATGATGCTCTAACTAGCGAAAGACCTTATAAAAAAGCATTTACTTCAGCAGAAGCAATAGATGTCATACAGAAAGAAACTGATTCAGGTTGGCGCAATCCCAAACTGGTACAGCAGTTTAGAGATTTTATTTGCTCCCGGATTCGTAATTAGGCACATAAGTCGTCTCCAACTGTCCCATGTTGAGGAAATTTTGGATCGGCTAGTTCATCTGATATGATTTGAGCCTAAACATATTACAATTTCAAGCGCGAAAACGTATTTAACTGATAGCTGATAGCTAAATTATGGTAGTTGTAGCAATTTTAGCGGCGGGACGCGGCACCAGAATGAAATCACGCCTCCCCAAAGTTTTACATTCTTTGGGTGGGCGATCGCTTGTTGAGAGAGTTCTCGACAGTGTAGAACCGCTTTCACCCTCACGGCGAATGGTGATTGTCGGATACCAAGCGCAGGAAGTCAAAGCAAGATCGGAAGAG
>PWQB01000691.1 GCA_003556955.1 Nostocaceae cyanobacterium CSSed10_463m | reverse complement strand
TTTGATGCATTTGTAGAAGCCAGCCCCGTCAGTGTCATGATGCGAGTCCTGACGACTCAGGTGGATTTGATGAGTCTGGTAATGTGTAGGATGTATCCATCAGTTCATGCAGCCTATCAGAAGAAAGCAGTGGAGATAAGTGTCAGCGCCACAGCACTATACAACAAACTGCAACGGATTGACATGATGCAATATACCAGATTGGGGTGAGGCTGCACAAAAAGCCCTTGAATCTTTGTTTCCTCAAATTGTCGTGTCTCTTATTTTACTTGATATCCAGCGACTTGCTCCCCTTGCACGTAGTTTTGGTTTTGACATTCATATTTCCAGGTGCAAGATGTGAGATAAGATGATTATTTGTTCTTGTCGAGATATATTAACGTGAGTTCGACGGATTGCAAAGGCTATAATCCTTGTGAGTCAAAGGTTTTGGAAGCCAAGGCTCAAAATTACCTCAATCATTAGTTGAGAATAAAGTCAATAATTGACAGATTCAAGGATTAATGATTTTATTCTCAATAAGCTCAGAGATTTTTAGAAACTCTTAATTCTCATAAACAATACTGGGCAATGGTTTCAGGCTTTATGATTCATCGAACTCACGTTATATTACTTGGCATTTGACTGGTTTAGCGATCGCCTGGCCAATTTTGTGTAAGTTTTAACTGTAGCAACAGGCATTTCTAAATCATCGGCGATCGCCTTGAGAGATTCTCCCATTTCTCGCCGTGCTAAAATTGTAGCCCAAGTTGCCGCTATTTTATCAGTGCGATCGCCCCCCTGGCGTTTACGTTGAGCCGTAAAAATAGCAGTTAACTCCTCAATGCGTTCCCCCAGAAGAGTTGTGATTAATTGCTGCGGAGTGCTAACTTCTGGTTCCACCCAACCCAGAGAAGTTTGTCCTAATCCAAAAGTAGTTTTGTGTCCGGTTCCACAGTAGGGAGCCAATTTAACTAAAGCATAAAACAACCGGGTAAACTCAGTATTAGCCAAAGCAGACTTACTTAACCCGCAGCAAATCGCCCCAGTAAAACCGGTTACAGATCCCCGTTTACCAGCAGCTACTTTCACAGATTCCAAGCGGTGTTGATGAATAATCACATTTTCGTCTATCCAATCCAGAAAATCGGCTTGTGATACCGGAAATTGGGAAAAATCATTCCAGCGTCGCAGGTAACTATGAAATAAGTTTACAGGTACAGGGAGGGGGAAATGATGACCTTTGCGGCGAAAACTGGTAGGTGAGATAAAACTCAGATTGACGTGAGAGAATTTGGCTGGTGGTTGTAATAGTTGGGCGTAGGTGGTGGGTAGATGAGCGATTTTCACCTGTTTGATTTGCAGAATAGCATCTCTTAATTGGATAGTGGCTGGTAATTGCGTTAACCATTGTTTAAGAAACTCTGCCACCTGTGCAGATAAAGCGTTAACTTGCCAGTGTAAAATTTGGTTGGCTTCTAATTGTAATTGTTTACCAGTGGGAAATAGTTGACCTTCTAAAGCCGAGATATTGAAGGGTTTTTCTGACTCGCCATCATGAAGATAGGCGGAAAGGTCTGGGTTAAATTGTCGTACTTGGTCAAGAAACCAAGCATGGAGGGCTATAGTGTATTGGGAGTAGAGAGAACTGCTATTCAGTGCTTCTAGATCAAATTCTAATCCTACCAATTCAGTATCATCTGCCCATTGGGGAAGTGTAGCGATAGGTGATGATTTGGGCTTGAGTTGACGCTTGGTAGGTTTTGATGCTCTGACCATTACCGAATCCTATGCAGGTATTATTAAATATTTTACTTCAAAGGGAGCATGGGAGCAGTTAAAGCTAATTAGTTACCAAATCTAACGAATTAAACCAGCACGTTGAAAGATATTATGGGGAGTAATTGCTAATTCTGGTAATGCTTCATGGCTAATGACTTGATGATCTCGAAAAGTGACAGGCAGAGAAGATGCTGTAAAGAGAGTAATAGTTTGAGATATTGTATCTACTATCCAAACCACAAGAATCCCAGATTGAAGATAATAAGTAGCTTTTTCAATCATGTCTCCAAAAGTTTGACCAGGAGAAATAATTTCGATAACTAATTCTGGTATAACAGGACAAGCTTCATCTTTCAGCCAGTCAGCAGGAAGACGGTTATAGGAAATGTATGTTAAATCAGGTACAGGTATCCAATTTTCTTGATTTCTGGTTAATTTTATCCCCCATTCCACGACAACGCGACCTTTTTCTTGCGCCCATGTAGATAATAGGATAAATAATGCTCCTGTGGTTGCGCCATGAAAAAATTTAGGAGACATTTGCTCATTTTTATATTTCGGTACAGCTTCACCGTCAACAAACTCATAAGCAAGTTCACTTTCGGGAAGTGCAAGAAATTCTTCGAGAGTGAGTTTGGTTTTTAGTTGAGTCATGGTTAGTTTTGGCGGGTTCAATATTCCCGACTTCTATGATAACTAAAGTTCGGTTTATACCCAGATTTCTCACTGTTTCCATCCCCGTTAGGGGAAGAGGTTATGGAAAGAATTTTTTCGTTGTGGGGGTTTCATACTCCACTTCTGTTTCCATCCCCGTTAGGGGAAGAGGTTATGGAAAGTGTCGAGTTGTCTTCTGCAACTATTTAG
>PWQB01000113.1 GCA_003556955.1 Nostocaceae cyanobacterium CSSed10_463m | reverse complement strand
GAAGCGATCGCCTCTTGGGATCAAGCATTAGCCAGACAACCAGATTTATATTTAGCTTGGTATAACCGGGGTATAGCCTTAGAAAACTTAGGAGAAAGAGAACAAGCGATCGCCTCTTATCAAAAAGCTATCGGTATCAAACCAGACTTTCATCTTGCGTGGTATAACCAAGCCGTAGCCCTATTTTACTTAGACAGATTTACTGAAGCCATCCACGCTTACGACAAAGCCTTAGAAATCAAACTCGACTATTGGGAAGCTTGGATAGGAAGAGGAACAGCAGCAGGACATTTACTCACCCCCATCACCTCAAATCCTGATAATAACATCACCTCAACCAATCCTACCTTACTGCAAAGCGGCTTTGCAGGTAGACTCGCCAGCTATGAACAAGGATTACAACATATTCATCCCGACACCCATCCAGAAGGTTGGGGAAGATTACACATAGCCACAGGTAATACATACTACGAGCAAGGTAAAAAATCAGACCAAACTCGTAATTATTGGCATCAAGCTATCAACAGCTATAACGAAGCCTTAATTACCATAGCACAACTTAGCGAATTACACTTAGAAATATTACAAGCTTTAACTAAAGTATACTTGGGTTTAGGCAACATAGCAGAAGCAGAACAATTACAGCAACAAGCCGCAGACTTATACACACAACTGCTAACAGACTCAAATCGTACTGATGCAAGTAAAAAACAATTAGCCTTAAAATTTGCTGGAATTGGACAATTACAAGTTGATTTAGCCGTAGAATACGGGGATATTGTAGAAGCGTGGGAAATAGCAGAACAAGGTAAAAACTCTTGTTTAACCTGGCTACTATCTGATTACCAACAACAGATTTACTCACAATACTACAATTCAGTTCAACAACTCCTCAATCCCCACACAGCAATTATTTACTGGCATATTAGCCCAGTTTCCTTACATACATTCATCATCAAAGACCAAGCCCCATCACCAATTTTACTATTTACACCCATCAAAGACACCCCCACCATCGACGCAGAACAAAATCTGCAACCACTGACAGAAATACCACTACCAGAAGGAGTAAAACGCTTAATTGAATTTGAAAATTGGTTAGAAAATTGGGAACAAGAATACCAACAATATCTCACTCACACCCCAGACAAACATAGCAAAACTCATCATCCTTGGCGAGTAGAGATGCAACAACAACTGTTACAACTCCAGGATATTCTGCAAATTTCCACCATTACCCAAGAACTCGAAGACATCACCCACCTGATTTTAATTCCCCACCGCAGCTTACACCAAATACCACTGCATACACTTTTTTCTCTGCGTTCACCATCCCACGAACCAGCAAATAACTTTACCATTAGCTATTTACCCAGTGTGCAGCAAGGTTTATCTCTCCCACCGCAAAATATTTGGGAATTATCGCAGCAAAACCTCCTGTGTATAGAATACCCCCACAGCACAAATTATTCCTCACAGAAACTCGCTAAATTCGGCGGGAAAATTATCAGCCAGATGTGTAATTATTCCCTAATTATGCCAGGAGAAAAAGCTGCTACAAATCAAATAGTTAATGCCTTATATGAAAATTATCAGATTTTGCATTTTGTCGGGGATATAATCAACAATCATAAAGAACCCCAAAAATCTGCATTGATATTAGGAGATGCAGAACAAATGACTTTATCAGAAATGTCTACCGCTAACTTACATAAGTATAAATTAATTACTCTAGCGGCGGCAAGTACAACTAAAAACCAAAATATTAACAGCGAATATGTAGATTTAGCTATGGGGTTAATTTGTAGCGGAGTCCCCTATGTAGTAAATACCCTGTGGAATGTAGAATCATCTGCTAATACTTTAGTGATGATGGAATTTTATCGCCGACTACAGATGAATAAATCCCCAGTAACCGCCTTAGCTGAAGCCACATCATGGCTGAAAGAACTCACAGCTTTAGAACTCACAAAATGGTATCAAGACTTACTGAATAATTTAGCTGCGGATGAATTAGCAATTAAAACTTATTTAGCCACATATTTATACAAAAGTAGTAAGATGGTTCCTGAGAAAAAACTGTACAGTCATCCTTACTACTGGGCAGCATACACCATTAGAGGTATTGATTAATTGTTTTCCCGCAGAGGCGCAGAGGCGCAGAAATTCAGAGTTTGGATGTGGCGTTTTTGCCAAAGAATAGCCACAACGTTAGTTAACAAACAACTAATGGCCAGGGACAATAATATATAAGTTGGTAACATGACCACGCCAATCATAAACCAAGTAAATACATGGAGAATCATCACTACAGCGAAAATGCTCGACATTCCCACAGCTTTCCACACTTGAGACATGGGACGACGCAACACTGTAAAGATAATTGTCACCAATGCAGCAATCAGGTTTGCTGGTACAAGAAATGCACAAATGCTTGTACAATTATTACGGGAGAACTCAGCTAAAGTGTTGAAATCAAGCATCAATTTTTCGGGATTAGTTTCAAGTCTCAAAAATACGCAATCAACATATTTTTAGACCTTTCAATTCACCTTAGCATATAGGTAAAGTAATCACTCCACTTATGTAACATAAATTAAACACTAACGGTAAATTTTGATACTATT
>PWQB01000475.1 GCA_003556955.1 Nostocaceae cyanobacterium CSSed10_463m | reverse complement strand
TCCCGATGCAAATTTTGCCCCCTTCCCTGCAAACGCTGTGTGAAAAGTAGCAATTAAGGGCAAATTCAACTGCTCACAGATTTCCGGTAACATAAAGTCCAAGGGCGATAAACTCAGAGAAGCATGGACTATATCCGGCTTAATTTTTCTGAGAGAATCAGTTAAGACCTTAGTAGCTCTAAAACTGGGAATTGTGTAAACCTGTGATTTATAAATAAAAGGTAGGGAAACTTCTTGGAAATTTGGCCAATTATCAGGTTCAGATTCTTCTTGGGCGAAGTGGAGAAAACTAACTTCGTGTTCCCGGTGTAAGGCATTTGTAACTTCTCGACTGTAGGTGACGTTACCACAAAAGGGTGATTTCTTTCCAATCCAGGCTATACGCATTCTTTGTTAGCTATTTTGAAAATTGGGTTTGTTACATCAATTTTTTAGTTGCTTGTCTTTTATCCTGTCGTAATTTTTGGCTGTTTAGGTTGGATAAAACTCTACACTACCCCAGTCAATAAGCCAAGCTTTATTACTATTAAACCAGTGCATTGCCGAATTTAACCTATAAATATTAAGTTGTTAATAACGATATTTAATAAAAAAATTGTCTTGCTAATATCAAATTGATACTCAGCAAGTCTATGGGTAATTTTGGCTGGCATTAGTTTAGCACGAAAGCAAAATTTTTCAGAAAATTGCTGTTGTTAGGAATGTATGAAATTATATCTCCTTTAAGTCTGATAACTACTAATGGGAGCTATAGAAAGTTAATATACCTCCTGAGAACACAGTCACAGCTAACACCAAGAAAACTGCTTGTAATCCGATAAAGGTTTCAGCTACTCCGGCTAATGCCAAGGGTAGAGTCAAGGCAATATTAATCACATTATTTTGCAGACCAAATACCTTACCACGCATTTCTGGAGGAGTTTCAGCTTGAATTGCGGTTTGCATCGGGATACCAACTAGCGCCCCAAACACACCCAAAAAGGCTATTAACAGCAGAACTATCCATAGTTGTGTAGTGAATATTGACAGACCAATTAGACATCCTGCCATACCTAAGCAACCATACAGACTCAGTTCAGAATAGGAGAAGCGCTGACCAAACTGACCGAGAATTGTCGCCCCAGCCGCCATGCCAATACCACCAAAGGCCAGTAAAAATCCAAACTGGGATGCTTTTAAATTAGGAATGATTTCCGCCATCCGCACAGCTAAAACAGTTAAGGCTGCGAACACAGAAAACAAAATAGTTAATTGTAGTAAAGCATTGCGGACACGAGAATTAGCTTTGAGGTAAGAAAAACCATCGCGCAAGTCAGAGAAGACGTGAGGAAATTCTGTGTCGGGGTGGTGGGGTTTTTCTTTAGTGGTCAATAGCAGTAAAATGAAGCCAGCGATCGCATAACTACCACCTACCAAAAGTTCCTTACCTAAGCCATCATTACCACCAATTTGTAGCCAAAGTGTATCAGCGATCGCCAACAGTGGTTCCCCAATTGCAAAACCCACAATCACCGAAGCCATCATGGTTGTTGTATACAGAGAATTAGCCGAAAGTAAATGCTGTTCTTCCACAACCAAAGGAATTGTTGTTTGTTCAGCTGGGGCAAAAAACTGAGTTAGAGTAGAGACGAAAAAAGTCACCCCCAAAATAATCGCAAAACCCACAGGTAACATCCCACCAATGGGTTGCCAACCATCAGTTAACCACAGCAAAAACGGAATTGACAAAACCAGAATACCGCGCCAAGCATTGGTTGTTACGAGTACAGTTTTTTTCGACCAACGATCCACAAACACACCAGCCACAGAACCAAACAATACAGCCGGAATCGTAAAAGCCATCATTAAAGCTGATACCCAACCGCTAATACTTTGATCACTGCCTTGAAACTGAGTATTAATCAAGCCAATCATCAGCACCAGATATACTTTATCTGCGATTTGGCAGAAAACTTGACCACCCCAGAGAGCGAGAAAATTAGGATTTTTTAATACAGGTAAAAACCCCTGCTGTTTGCCATTTGCTGATGCTGTGTTACCATCGCCACCAGACTCACCTAATAGTGGTGATTCGGTTTCGGGAGAAGTGGCGACAGACAAACTCCGTCCATTCCCGTTTGCGAGGGTTTCGGGTTGTCTGGTAATATCAGTTTTTGTGATTTCCGATGTCTTGTTTGGTTCATCTTGAGAAACATCTTGTCTAGGCTGTTCTGAGCTATTTGTAGATTTAGGAACAGTATTCAAGTGATTCTTGACTGTAGGAGCTGATGCCCTATTCTGTTTTTTGGTGTTTGGTGATAAAGGTAGGATTTTTCTATCCAAATCAGACGGTTGCATCATGGTTAGGGGCAAAATAAGAGTCAATCAAGGCAGCAGAGAGAATTGGGCGACCTAAATGATATTGAGCATACTGGCGCAAAATCTGCTCAACAGATAACCAGCCATAATTGTGGGCAGCATCCATTGGCATGATCTCTGGTTGTGCCAGATGTTGGAGCAGAGCTAGTTCTGTAGCATCCAAGCGGCAAGAAATTACTGGTATATCTTGCCGATGAACAACTGTTTGGTAAGCTAAGTTTGGGTCATGGGCTGATGGAGGCAGACGAGGCTGATCTCTATCTTTACGCAAATTTTCCCAAGCCTGTAAACAGACTGTACCACCAGTGGTCACACTAAATCCCACACGCCAGTTAGGGTTGGTAAAGTCTGGTCTTAAAGTCTTCTGAGTTAAGCAACAGACTTGTACTTGAGGTGACAACCCTGCCAGAGCAAAAAAGTGAAACACTCCCTGAGCTAAGTGAGCATAAATAGCAGATGTATCAGTTTTGGGTAACCCTGCCAATCTTTGAAGATATTCATTGAGTAACTGATAAAGTTCCTCTTGGGGTTGTTCACTCAAAGCCTGACACAGGACTATTTCGGCTAAATACTGACCAGCAGCCAGTTTACCCAAATCTTTAGCCAAATTTGGATAGGTTTTGACAGTTTGTGCTTGTGTAATTCTATCGAGCGATCGCCCTTTAGCAATCAGTAATTCATTGACCACAAACAGACCACTCCTACCACCAAGGCTAGAGTTTTGTTTGCGTGATCCTGGCGCAACTGCTCGAATCAAGCCGAACTCTCGTGTCAAAATTGTGATTATCCGGTCTGATTCTCCGAACACTTGGGCTTTGAGATTAATTCCTGTAGCTTTATAGGTTTTACTCATTAGTCATTAGTTATTAGTCATTAGTCATTAGTCATTGGCTATTCTTTGAGGACAAACAACCCATGACAAAAGACATAAAAATCATGACTATTCTTTATCCAGGTTATCGCGCTGGTGGAGCAAATCAATACTCCGAGACGTGCCTAATCTCGTAGCGCCGGCTAAAATTAGCTCTATAGCTTCATTGTAGGTGCGAATACCCCCAGAAGCTTTAATTCCCAAGCTATCTTTAGTAATTTCCTTCAACAGCCGCACATCTGCCAAAGTAGCACCACCATTCCAACCTGTACTAGTTTTTAAGAAAGCCGCACCTGCTTCCATAGATACTTCCGCCGCCAATTTTTTCTCGGCATCAGTCAGCAAGTTAGTTTCCAAAATCACCTTGACAGTTTGCCCAGTTTCCTCACAAATTTCCGCAATTTCGCGGTGAACTGCTTCGGTTTTGCCCGCCTTCAACCAACCTAAGTTAATTACCACATCTAGCTCAGTCGCCCCATTTTCCGCAGCTTCCTGAGCCTCATAGAGCTTAACGGCGGAAGTTGTCGCCCCCATAGGAAAGCCGATAACTGTACAAACTTGAGGCTTTCTACCGTGGAGGAGTTCTGCTGCTTGCTTCACATAGGAAGGATGAAGACAAACCGCCGCAAAATTAAACCTGTCGGCTTCTGCACACCATTGCTCAACCTGCTCTGGAGTAGCCGTTGGCATCAGCAGAGAATGATCGATAAATGGCGCAATATCAATATAGTCTGCTGCCATCTTGTGTTTTGTCAGTCCTTGATTCTTAAACTTTATAAAAAATTAACAAATTTCTTATATACATATTAAAACACATATATTATGGGTTGAACCTGAAAATCACCTGCGGAAAGAAGAGGCTGGAGAGCAGGGAGCAGGGAGCGGGGGGTAGTTTACCCTAGTGCCTAAAAAATCGAGAATAGTTTGAGCTAATGCCTTGGATGCCAAATAAGGGACACCATTACCAATAGTTTTAAACATATTAGTGAGTGACATATCCTCTGGTAGGATAAAATTTGCTGGTAAAGATTGAATAGCTAAAGCTTCGGCTACAGAGATGCGCCGGATTTTGTAGGGATGTAAATGTACTTCATTATTTCCATAGCAAGCTGTGGGAGAGTAACGCCATCTATGCAGTCTTTTAAAAGATTTCTTAGAGATATCCCCTTCATCCACAGTAGCAAATCTGACAATACCAGCCCTTGGCTGGAAATAATGTTGAGTATTGGGATGATTTAAAACATCATTTTTTCTAAACCAGTATTCAACGGTTAATTTTTCAGGGATGTTTGCCGGACAAGGTATGCTTGAATTTTCTTTGAATGTTTCGCACTTCTGCCAAAGGTAATTAAAAACCTGTTTTTGAGGATATAAAATTTGTTTGTGCCAATTAAAATTATCTTCAGCTATTAATTTACTAATCCCAATATCCTCCAGAAAATTATCTCGAAAACCCACAAGAATAATTCTTTCTCTATCCTGGGGTACACCGTATTCAATAGCATTAATTAACCGTTCTGTTAATATATAACCAGCTTGGCTTAATTTCTGCTTTAGGGATTCAAAAAATAAACGGTGTTTTTTCGTTCGCCATAAACCTTTGACATTCTCGAATAAGAAGAAATCTGGCAGATTTTGACAAATTAATTCTACATAGTCAGCCGAAAGTTTACCATTATCTCCTAATTTGCCCTTATTTTTTCCCCCAACCGAAAAGTCAGGACAGGGAGGACCACCAATAAAGGCAATTATATGATCAGACTTGCGGCAATCTTTGACTAATTCATGCAGGCGTTGTGCTTCTTTCCCTGCAATCAGTTTACTTACGTCTGCTGCTTCCCCTTCGTGATATCCATATTCTGGCTGCGGGAGTTTCAGTATTTCCCGTGAATAGCGATATGCTTTCATAAATGGTTTAAATATTTCGTTGACATAGACAATATTAAAACCACTATTTTCAAAGCCTAAATCAAGAAAGCCTGAGCCAGAAAAAAAGGAAAAAATACAAGGGTAAACATTCATTAATAAAACGAATACATTATCTAATCGTATTAAATTGTAGCAGATATTATTATGTTATCTTATTCTATAGTAGTTACTTTGAGATAATTTTATTTATATTATCATGTCCTCATCTGACTGGGAAAAGTTTTTATCAGAAGGAAAACGAGCAGTTGAAATAGTTCGTAAAGGTTTAATAAATCGCGGCATTAATGCTGGAAAATCTGTAATTACTGAATTTGGTACTGATGAAGATATTCCTGTGTATAGTAACGATAATCAACGTAATACCTTTTTTATATAAAGACGCATAGAAAGAACCCCACCGCCTTCGGCTCCTCCCCTTGGTAAGGGGAGGTTGGGAGGGGTGAAAATAATGTGCAACTTCATATTAATTTGGTATAAGCTATTTTGGATATCCGTTAAGGGTGTTTCAGGTAGAATAGAAAATTATCGTATTTTGCCGATTGGTTATAAAGGTTGGATGTGTGGAGAAGTAGAAAGCAAACAATGGGTTAAGCCACCATCTGCTATTATTTGGTATTGTTTAGCAAGTGGAATAGCTTGGGGTGCTATTCCTCCTAGTAGATTAAGTACTCGTTGGTTTATTTCTCCTGACAGATGGGGAACTGTTGTAGACAAACGCAAAACTAGTCAGTTAGGTCGTACAGTATACGTTTATCCTAGTTGGCTTGTACCACCAGATGCTATAATAAGTAAAGATGAAATTATCGCCTATATTAATCAGTTAGCACAACAAGAGTAATTTTAAATTTAAGCCATGCATTGAGGATGATTTAGATTATGTCTGAACAATTTGTAGATTTGGACGGTATTTTTAATTTAGCTTTAAAACAAACTGAAGAACTAATTAAACTTGGTTTTGATATTAGTGATCCTTGCATATTTACAGATTTGGAATGGATAGCGAGTAAATATCCAGAAATTGCAGAGTGCTGTAATAATGCCTTGCTAGAACTTATTAAAAAACAAGCTGCGGCTACTCCTGCGTTTGTAGGCGCTGGATATTCTCATAATGATTTAGATGTTTTTTAAAGATTATTCTCACGCAAAGGCGCAAAGGCGCAAAGTTTGTATTATGCGTCTTAACGGCTTTGCGCGAAATTATCCGACAGTTTCAGGCTGTGTTTGTGGCGATAAACGCTTTACGCCTTGCTGAACAAAGGCTGATAAAAAACTCATCTGCTGGTTTTTCTGGAAGACGTTTTGCAAAGTTTGGCGCAATTTGTCTAAATTCAAGGCGTTTCCTGAATCTAGCGCTATTTCCTGCTGTGCAAAATATTCCACTAAGCTTAACCCGGCTACTCTGGTAAGATAAGCTGCACTGACACCCTGCACTACACCACCTGCAACGAAGGTGATAGCGTTAGTTTTGAGAACGATACTCACAGCTTTTGTGGAAAGTTCTACTAACCCTAGTTTCAGCATCAAACTTCCCATTGTTCCGGCTACAGTTTGCGCCTGTTCCCAGGAAAACTTCTGCTGATAGATATTACCTAAATCCATCACCATCTGAGCATTAATTGCCGCAGTGGCGAGAATATCCAACGCTGGGACTGGGTTTGCAAATGCAGCAGCCGCAGTTATCCATTGATATTGTTCAATAATTGGGGTGGCGCGATCGCATCTAGTTTCATTTAGCCAGTATTTCGCCTCACCTTTCAACAACTTGGCTGTTCTCAAAGTCGTTGTCCATACCAGTTGTTGTCTTTGCTGTGTCAGAACTTCACTCAATTGCTGTGTTAACTGCTGGATATCTGCGGCTGGTTGTTCCATCCACTCTTGCACAGTACCATCAGCTTCATGCTTCCTAACTTTAATCGGAATGGGAGAAGCCGCCGTTGCAACTACATTTTCCGCCATTCGTTGTTTTAATGACAGCAAAACACTAGCACGTTCATCGGCTAAATACTGGTCTTGTTTGTTGAACACTAAAATCGCCGGCTGATTTGCGGCTTTTATCTGCTGTAAAGTTTGAAATTCTGAGTCTGTCAAATCACCATTTGTCAGGAACAGCACAAAATCGGATTGTTGAATTGCTGCTAAAATAGCTGCATCTGAATTGTCACCAGCTTCTCTAAACAAAGGTGGGGTTTCGCAAAAAGTGACTTTTGGCTGTGCTGCTTCCCAACTGTTAGACTCCAGCACTTGAATTAAAGTGCTTTTACCCACAGATTTACCACCAGTCACAGCCACTTGAATTTCTTCTCTGTCTAATTCGGGCAGCAATTGGGCAACTTTTGCTCGTAATGTCTCTAAGGCTATGTGGTTTTCTGCTTCTATAGCCAGTTGGTTAATTACGGTTTGTGTTGTAGCGATCGCACTTTCTACCATTGCCCGATCTACAACAATACCATCTAGCGACTCTAAACTATTTTTCGAGCGATTTTTCTGGAATACCCATAAACCACCACCCACAGCCAAAGCACTAAATAAACCAAACTCACTCAGCTGCACTATAGAATCATGCCAGCTTTGCAATATCCACAGGGAAAAGGATAGTCCCAATCCTCCTACCAAAATCGGTCGCTGTAACTTCACAACCATGATTCTCCGCGCTTTTTGTCAAGTTCCTCTTTCAGAATAGATCAAAACTCTGCCTTTCCATCTTCAACAGGCGAACAGACACACTTTTCTTCATCTAAAGCAGCTGGTAAGATTAACTCCCAAGCTTGACGATATTTTGTCGAACGAGGTTGGCGTTGTCGTTTGTTCGTCTCGACAAGGTGGATCTCACTACAATACCTTTCGTTTAAGGGATGTAGAGACGTTCCATGGAACGTCTCTACAAGGGTTTTCGGCTCACTGATATCAGCATAAAACAAAACCCTGCAAACTCTAAGGTTCACAGGGTGTTGCTTTGTCTTTCATTTGGTGGCGGGAAGTGGATTTGAACCACTGACCTTCGGGTTATGCCTACCAACTACAGTTTTCACTGCCCGGATACTCCGGTTTGTGGTCTGGACTGTCCCTTCGCCCTCGTCTATCATTTCTGATTCCGTTAGGGTGCCTGCCTTCCAGTCTCTACACCTTCTCCATTTCTGGAGCTTGGTTCGGGATTACCGCGCTAGTGGCTTCCCCGAGTTTGACAGGTAATCATACGCAAGTTTCTTCGCGTACCGCCCACTGCAAGAATAACTAATAAGCGCTTAGTTGAATCTTACGAATCGAGCCCGACGAGCTACCAGACTGCTCTATCCCGCGTCGCCTCTTGACTTCTATAGTATAACCACAAGGTTTCAAGTTTGTCAACTATAAAAAAGATAATTCTCCAATTACTTCTAAACGCTTGTATTTTCCTATAGACATAAACTTTTCAGAGAGGCTTTCGGCGGCGCTGGGACTGATCCAACCCATCTGCTGGAGTAAGTGGATCGCCACGGCATATTTAGCTCGTTTGGCTCCATCCATGACTTTAATTGTCAATCCCATGCCTTCACCCAGTCGCCCAATACACTGCACTCCTTCCGCACCAGATTTACTTACTAGTTCCCCTGGAGCTAAACGCATCAGTTCTGTGTCAAATTCGCCCACTCCTGCCACCATAGCGGCGTGATGAGTCATGGCGCGGACAATGCGCTCCATATCAACATTGCTACTAGAGGCCAACAGAGCATACAAAGATGCCATTTGACTGATTTGCATCAGATAAGTGGGTGCGCCGCAGTCGTCGTGAGCGCTGAGAAATTCTTCAGCTGGCATTCGCAACAATTCTGCAACTTTGCCTAAAATCAACTGCTGTACTGGGTGTTTGCGTTGCAGGTAGTTATTTATAGGCCAATGTCGTTGTTGACAAACAGCTAACATTCCCGCGTGTTTACCAGAGCAATTATATTCTAGGGGGCTTTTTTTCCCTTCAGGAATCGGACATTGGAGTGCGGTCGGGTCAAGGTCGGCCCGCCAAAGGATATTAAATACTTGTCTTACCTGTTCAATAGTGCCTTTGTGGGAACTGGTAATAATAGCTAAATCGCGATCGCTGAGATTATAGCGTTCTAGTGTGCCTGTTGTGGTGACTGCAAGTGCCTGAAACGGTTTGAGTGCTGAACGCACAAAGGCCGCAGTTTCAGAATTGCCGGCAACGGATAGAACCCGTCCCCTTTCGTCGCAGACAACAGCCTCGACTATATGCTTCGATTCCGTAATTCCTTCCCGTAGTAGCCGGACTTCTAGGGGTTTGGCTTGAGTTCGTTTTCCCATTGTCATGGGTTAAAATTTATCACCTTTTTTATTAATTTAGTACAGCACGGCAGCTATAAAACGACCGTGCAGAACCGCCATACAGCTGAAGATGCCATTTTTTTGACTTCCGAAGCAGCACTATCCATTGGTGATTAGTCTGGAATTACTAAACACCAATGAGGATTTATGACAATTGCCAAACTATAGTACCAATAAGAAACATTCCCGCCAAGGCAGCAGAGGTAAATTTTAACCTCTGGAGAATCGGTTTGATTTCATAACTCACAATTAGGCGATCGCGTGTGATTACTTCCTGCGGTTTAGTCCACGTTTGGCCATCATACCAACCTGACTCTTCATAAAATACGGTCGGATTGTAGAGGCGATCGCGTACATAGAGCCAGCCCAAGAACAACCGTACTAGTACCAAAATTACCCCTACACTCGCTCCTGCCGCACCACAGAGGATGAAATGGACTAGTTGCTTATGTGGTGGGAAACTAGCGGCTGCTATTGGCCCTGCTACTAACCACGATAAACTCCAAATCCAAACTATTTTCGTGATGTAGTCGCGCCAACTTAAGATGCAATCACAAAACAGCCAGGATGTTTTTAACTCTTGGTATTCATTAAGCGGTTGTTGGTCTGTAGGAACTGGACAATAGTCAACCGAAGGCTTAATCATTGTGGCTTACCCCCGCCCTCATCAGAATTTTTAAGAGGAATGCGTTCTGCGTGAACCCAGAATGCTTCTAAATTATAAAATTCTCTCTCGGTTGGCATCATGATGTGAACAATCACCTCGCCGTAATCGAGCAACACCCAACTACCATCAGCTTTGCCTTCAGTTCGTAAAGGCCGCCGTTGCCAATCTGTTTCTACCTTAGCTTCTATTGATTCAGCGATCGCCCTGACTTGCACCCTAGAGTAGCCTGTCATGATCACGAAGTAATCTGCAAGATAAGATACATCTACAACTTTAAGTACTAAGATATCATCTGCTTTGCGGTCTAAAGCTGCGGCGGCGACAGTCAAAGCCAAATTATCACTTACTTCTTCAGTTTGGGCATCTAGACCTTTCAGCCCACTCTTGATCTCTGATACAGACTGTAATGGT
>PWQB01000825.1 GCA_003556955.1 Nostocaceae cyanobacterium CSSed10_463m | reverse complement strand
TTAGTTAATTCTTTGTGTTTTTTGATGTGGTTGATTTCTCTGGGGTTTAAGCATCCTTTTTGACGGGGAGAACATTAATTTTATCTACGACTGGGGAAACCGATTGGGTTCTTAGTTGTCGTGTTTGTTCCATAATTTGGTCTATGTCTTCTTGAGAGAGGCGTTGGACATAGTTGAGCTTGACTTCTTCTAGGAAGTCTGACATTAAACTTTGAATTTCCCCCATGACGTGTTTTTGCTGTAGTTCTTCTCCTAATGCTTTGCTGAAACTTTGGGCTAGTTCGTTGGTGAGTTTGGCTCCCTCTGGATCTTCTAAGGCCGCAGTCACGGCGCTGTAAAGATTTGTGGTGATTTGAGTTGCTAGTTGTTCGCTGAGTTGGTTTTGTATATCTCCCACCCCAGGAATGTTGTGCAGGTTGCGGTAAACTGGGGCTTGATTAATGGCGGTGGCGATGTTATGCCTTAAAATAGCCACGATTTCTGGCTGAATTTTGGGCAGGACTTGATAGACTAATGTTTGCACTAAAATATTGGCGATCGCTTCTACTTCATTAATATTATTAATATTTATGTAGGTTCGCACACTTTCTTTCTGGATCAGCCAGCTAGTTAAATCTCCCCGCTTAATTGAGCCTTGAATTTGGTTAATCACTCTCACAACTACTATTTCTGTGAGATCCTCGGCAAAATTGGCTAAGATTGATTGATTGATTTGCTGTTGTATCGATTGCAAATTCAATAACCTGGCTTGATTGAGGCGAATAGTTACGGGTATAACCCTTAACCAGCGCATAAAAGGTATTATTAAAAATAAATCATACCACCGCCATAATATGGCGTTTATCCATGTCAAATTGGGATGACGACGGCGCAGATAAAAGGAACGCGCCAGCAACTCTGTAGCAAATATCAACACAAATGGTAAGTCAATCTGCCAAAAGTTATCCATCCATTCGCCATTTTCCCCGATGCGTCGGAAGTAGTTGGTGGCTATTAAGGGGCGAATTTCTCTGTTAAAAAATTCTATCTCGCGGTTCCAACCCTGTTCTAATAAATATTCCTGACTCCAAAAGCGGGAAAATGACTGTTTTGCAGATGCTTTACCGATGCGATCGCGCATCTGATTTTTAGCTTTTTCAAAGTTACCACTTTTATTGACTGCTGCAAAGGGATTACTATCCACCATTTCGCTGCTGAGACGGTCAAGTTCTGCTAATTTAGTTTGAGCCTCTGGTGAAGTTAAGCCTGTTTGGCTCACTTGTTCCATGAGTGCATCAACTGTGTCTAAATAGTTTCTGGTTTCTCGATGGTCTTCAATTCCCTTCACCGGGTCATAAATTTTGGTAATTTGGGGCAAATTCCGTAAATAGAAATCTCGCCACGGTACGTAACTCAAATCAAACAGCACTAATGATAAATTTACTGTGGCAATCACTGCCATTAATCTCTCAAAGATTAGGTTCTGTCGTTTCCCTGATTTTCGTTTAGTCATTTTTGCTGTTTGTTTGATACATAAAAATATATCTACTCAGATAGTTATACCATTTTTAATTAGGACTTAGGCACACTCTATATTTTCTTGGCGTTCTTGGCGACTTGGTGAACCAGTCCGGTCTTTTTGGTTTCCGCGTAGGAGGAACTGGTAAACCCGTAGGGCGGTACGATAAATCAAGATTTTTGGCAACTTTTGCGTAAGTCCTGTTAATAAACATATAGCTGGGGACTGGGATGTTTCGGTGCGTTACGACGGAAATATATTTTCCGTGTTTGACCAAATTTTGTCGCCGTCTAACACACCCTACTGGCAATCGTCAACAATCCTAGAAATTATATTACTTAATATTTTTTAACATAAATTTAGCTGAACATTAATTAATGTAATATCTGTCTGCAAATGTGTATGAGGAGTTTTAAATGATGTGGTGTGGATGGCATAAATCCAGCATGGCTGTTGCTGTAGCTTGCGTCGTGACTGCTACTGTGGTAGTTGCAGATACAACTTTGGCGGCGCGTAAACGTAATTATACCCCTGCGGAATTTCGGGCTGTGTTGCGGGGCTTAGGCTATGACGTGAGGATCACCAATACCCCTCTCACAGATGAAGAAACTAAAAAAGCAATAACTGAATTTCAAACCGGCTATAGATTAACTACTGTGGATGGTGTGGCTAGTCCTGCAACTCAAGATTTTGCCGCCCAAATTGTGCAGATTTAACAAGCAAATTTGAATGCGGTACTGAAACCACAAACTCCTTTACCTCGTGACCAATTTTATGGAGTTCACACCGAAGCAGCTGTCACCGAGGCACAGAAAAAATTTGAAATGGAACCCACGGGTATTGCTGATTTACGCTTCCGCCAGAGGTTAAATGAAGAAGCTCAAAAAGTTATAAATCAGTCAAGACCGACACCAAAACCAACACCGACACCGACACCGACACCCACACCGACACCAAGCCCAACACCAGAACCGACACCAGAACCCACACCCACACCAAGCCCAACACCAGAACCGACACCAGAACCCACACCCACACTCAGAGAAAGACTAAACCGAACACGAAGACCAACACCAACACCCACGCCATAAAAGACATCTTGCATTGATAGCCATCACCCAGGAGGTTAGGA
>PWQB01000726.1 GCA_003556955.1 Nostocaceae cyanobacterium CSSed10_463m | reverse complement strand
ATTTTAGTCTATGCAATTATAACCATTTTGGGTGATTTTTTTCATAATAGAGCACGAACTGATCCCCGTTAAGTTTTCAAGTTGAGTTAGTTGATAGCATCCAACGTTTCATTGTCTAATTTTGACTTTGCGTACTGTTGCCATTCCTGATAATAGGTGTCTATCTTCTTTTTAATTAGCGGTTGGAATAACATGGTTGCTATATTTCTTGTATTCCAATAATCTAACGTATATTTGGGTTGGAAACCCATCTTAAAGTGCATAAATATTGATTTTTTGCGGTCAACAGTTGTTTCACTCTCAAATGTATTTAAACCTAGTTCTGTTAGCAGATGGTAACGATGTACGCCAATATAAGAACCAAGCTTTTTCCCCTGAAATTGCTTGGGAACTGCAATATAGTGACCAACGCCTACTCTGGGATTTTTATGAAACACACCTACAGAAGTAATACCCATCACTTCTTTTTTTTTGTTATATAAAAACAAAGTGTCTAGAACCTTAATGACTGGATGATACAGAATATTTTTTTCAAAATCTTGTTCGTCATAATTTCGTTGAAAAGCGTCATTAAAGACTTGAAGCCAAATTTGTACATCTTCATGCTTTTTAATATCCATCGATGAGAAAGTATAGGATGAGTTCAAAGCGTTTGCAGGGATAGTGTCTGCAGTTCCTTGTGTACATACGATAAGAGTTCCAAAACCAAAGTTTGTGCGCTGCAAACGATGAAGCCAGTAATCTAACCTATTGGAAAAATCTGATGTCATATCAATTCTCTTTTGGTAATTTTTCTAGAAATTGAGAGACTATACTTGAAACATTAAACTGTTGACATACTTTCCTTAATTCTAAAGAGTATTTTGTAGGGGTTTGGCACAAGATTTTTTGCAGGGCTGTAGCAAAAGCAGCAGAGGTGACTTGTTCTGCTAAAACACCTACTTGATTATTTGTCAATAAACGAGGCAAGTCTCCCACTGGCATTGCCACTACTGGACAGTTGGTTTGCATTGCATCAGAGAATATGACGGGAATGCTTTCAAAACGTGAGGGTATTAGCAAGTAATCGGCCCAATGATATAATTCTGTGGCTTCTTCGCGGTCCAAATATCTGCCAATAGTGATTGGACGACCGTTTTCTCTTAACTTTGCCCCTTCTGTTTTGACCAATTGAGCCAATGGCCCTCCTCCATAGATACGAATCTCACTAATACGCTGCCAATCTTCATCTGTTAAAAAATTAAGACTGTCTAATAACAGATCTATTCCTTTGTGGGGATGCCAGCGACCCAAAAAAGCGAGTTTATAGGGTGGAGCGGATGCTAATTTTTTAGGTGTAGCGATTGATAAATGCCGGCTGCTAGATAAGCAGTTACATACTCGCCCACTAAGTACTCTGACATCATCTGCCAGTTTGTAGCCATCGGCAAAATTATGGTAGCTGTCTACCAACACGCGACACAGTATACCTTTGACCAACGAGACTTTGCCTATACTCCAGATGTCACTGCCTAAGGCCCAGGTGCTGTAAGGAATGCCTCTTTTACGCCACAAACGCCAGGCCCAATAACCGGAAGGTAATGCCCATAGAGCGAAGATATGGGCAGTAGGTGTTGCCGTTACGGCTGTTTCCACAGCTCTTTGGCCCGCTTGTATTGTTTTGATAATAGCCGGCCAATGATTAGGGTAAGCAGGTTTGAGTAAAGAGAGAGGCAGGCTGGGTACGGCGAAGCGATGAATGGTCAAATTATTAATTTCTTCAGCAGATGTTTTTTGGCTGGGAGCTACTACTCTCACAGGTCGGTATTTTGCCAAGATCTTAGCAAAATCGGCTACAAATGTGCCTGCCGCTTCTTGGCCCGGTTGAAAAGCCGTATCGGGAAAGGAAGTCGTTACCAAAACTATCTGTTTCATGCTGGTTTTACCCATGTCAGACGATACCCTTGCGGCATGAAGAATTCCGAAAATTCAAACCAGGACAAAGCCCAGGCTGTCAAATTGGTGAAAAGAATAAAACCGGGTATTAAAAGGACCATAAGTGCCAAAGGATGTCTATTTTGTAGTCCATTCAACACCGTCTGGCTGAGAGCCAGGTTAGTTAGGATAGCGGCCGTTTCTATCGGCGATCCAAACACTAACTCCTCTGTAACCAGAAAACCATGACGATTGGCTGCGGCACGTAAACCATATAAAGTCCAGCGTTGAAAATCTAGCGGCACATCGTGCAGCGGATACAAAAATGGTACCTGAACAATGAGCTTGCCCTCCGGTTTTAGCACGCGGTAAGCTTCACTTAAGCAAAGTTCAGGTGATGGCAAATGTTCCAGGACGTCTAAAAGAAGAAGAGTATCAAAACTATTGGAGGCAATCGGTAATCGTTGACCGTCACCATATATATTGGGTTGAACCTGATACCAACCGGCAGAGGTCTGATAATAATCCAAACTGATGTACTGGCTATCATCTGGCAAATGGCGTTGAATGGTTTGCCGACCGGCACCAATATCCAATTAATATGGTTTAATGGCGACGGACACTGAGTTAAGCGTGATTTTTACACAGGCCCAAAAGACATCGATTTTATAGGTAAAATCATGTAAACTGGCACGGTGACCAGCAGAAAAGATTATT
>PWQB01000787.1 GCA_003556955.1 Nostocaceae cyanobacterium CSSed10_463m | reverse complement strand
TCTTCCGATCTCAGTTTGTTGACCATTTGCACATTATCAGAGATTATTTGGAGCAGCAAGGTATTAATTATCAATATTTAGATGGTAGTACGCCAGTGGCAGAGCGGAAAAAACGGGTGGATGCTTTCCAAGCAGGAACAGGAGATGTATTTTTAATTAGTCTCAAGGCGGGTGGTACTGGGTTGAATCTGACTGCCGCCGATTATGTCATTCATACTGACCCTTGGTGGAATCCAGCAGTAGAAGACCAAGCTTCCGACCGCGCCCACCGTATTGGGCAGCAACGCCCGGTAACTATCTATCGCTTAGTGGCAAAGGATACTATTGAGGACAAGATTGTGGCATTGCATCACCACAAGCGCGATTTAGCTGATAGCTTGCTGGAGGGTACTGATATGAGTGGCAAGATTTCCACTGAGGCGTTGCTGCAATTGATTAATGAAAGTTGATTTCTGCAAGCCAGCCGCGCTGGTTCAGTTTGCAAATATTCTTTCTAAGAAAGTTACAATTTCAGACCAAGCAGAGGTAGCCGCCGCCGCATCGTAGCGATAACCGTCGTCCCGCATAAAAGTATGTTCTGCTTCATACAACAGAACTTTGTGAGGTATATTAGCATTCTCTAGAGTTTTAACTAAGATTTCACGGTCATGTTCTGGGATATGAGGGTCAAGAGTCCCGAACACCAATAGCATCTCGCCTTTGATTTCACTCACCCGATGGATGGTATCAGCTATCCCCTGACCTAGCTTTCCACTGGGAATGCCTGTAGGGTAGCAGCAGACGGAAGCTTTAATTTCGTTTTGAAAGGCGGCGCGAAAAGCTAAATGTCCACCAATACAAAAGCCGAGAGTGCCTATTTTACCTGGAGAGACTGCACTTTCTGTTTTGAGAAATTCCATGACTGCCAAGCAATCAGCATCATAATCAGCGATTTTCGTGCGCCTAGCATCGTCATTACCCCGCATCCGACCCAAATCATCTGGCTCAATCACCGAACCAACTGGCTCGATGCGATGAAAAATTTCTGGTGCTGCTACTACATAACCATATCCTGCTAAGTAGTTAGCTAAACGAATAATTGGGCCACCTAACTGATAAATATCACTATAGAATACAATACCGGGGTAAACTCCTGGTGCTTTGGGAGCCGCGACATAAACACGCATTAAACTGTCATCTACTCTTAACTCAACATTGCGCTTCGTAATTTGCACTTTTTTATCTCCGTTTTATGGCTGAAGCAAATTCGCTGATGGACAAATGGGTTTGATTAAAGCAGCCAATTTACAGATTTTGAATAGGATAATGAAGGCGATCGCTGAGGGCTAGAATATCGCAGACTTCACCTTTAATAGTGTGGCTTCTGATGCAAATTCCCAACTCTCACCAGTGGAGGAGGCGATCGCCACTCATGACCGAAAAATTTTAGATTTTGAGATACATCCAGTCAGCTAATACCAATTTTATATGAAGTCGCATAGAATAAATTGTCATTGCGTTCGCGTAGCGTCTCGCAGAGAGGAGGAACGACGTAAAGCCTTCGGCATAGCTCCGCTTACCGCGTAGCGTGTCGCCTTGCGACTCAGCAATCCCACAACCTTCAATAATAACGAGTTGATAGGATTGCCACGCTCCACTATGGCTAACGCCACGCTACGCGAACGTTACGCTCGCAATGACCAGCGAGACAAGCAAAAGAATATATGGAGTTTCATATTAAAACGGTATAAGTTGCATTATAATAGGCATCTTCTAGCATTGTGCATAATCATGATTTAGTTATTTACCAATTGTTTAAATACTATAAAATATCCATCTCCATCATGATTTAATAAAAAAATACGCAGAGTAATTCCCTAATCTGTCATTCTAGCTAATCTATGGAGATGAGGTCAGCAAATTCGCTCAATTGGTAATGGTAATTTACACTTTGGAATTAGAAAGCACCCGATAACTATAGCCGATATGGGAATCTTTCTGAATGTATTGTTTAATCCTATCGAGGTCAATGAACTCATCAGCAACATCAATCAAACTATCGCTAGTCAATGCCCGTAAACTCACCACTTCAACACGAGAACCTGTGGCTGTAACCGCATTCACAGCATAAGCTAAATCTCTGTCTCCACTGACTAAAATTGCTGTATCATAATAAGGAGCTAAGGTAATCATATCCACAGCAATTTCTACATTTAAATTGTGTTTTTTGGTATGATCTGCCAGTTGCACTTCTTTGGTAACTACACGATAACCATTACGACGCATCCAAAAAAGAAAACCTTGTTGTTTTTCATTCGGTCTTGGACGTGCCGCACTTGGTCTTGAAGTATCAACAGCAGTATAAAAGAAAGCACGCAACAACCGCGAACCCCCAGTTAAATGGCAAAGTAGTTTAAGATAGTCGATTTCAATACCGAGTTGTAAAGCTGTATGAAATAGACTTACACCATCAATGAAAATAGCTACTCTACCCCGGTTTTCTAGTTTTAACGAGGAACGATTAGATACAGGCTGCTGTTTTTGGGGATTTTCATGTTTTGTGACATTTTTTATGAAGTTTTTTCTTGGTAGATGAGGTTCTTCCTCTGGGCGTTTATAGACATTTTCTGCTTTGGTAAAATTAGTGGTACTC
>PWQB01000210.1 GCA_003556955.1 Nostocaceae cyanobacterium CSSed10_463m | reverse complement strand
TGGTTGCTGGGTAGTCTGATTGGCGATGGTAGCCTTGCTGCAACACAATGGGGTAAAACAGCCTATCTCCGATATTGGGAAGACACCCAAGACGAAATGGGCAAATATGCTGTAACTTTACTCCCTTCGGCTACGCTCAGGGTAAACAAAAATGCTGTTGATTTTTCAGGTTCCACAGAATCGGGATGCTACCATCAACAGCTAAAACATCGAGTCATCAATTCATCAAGCTTGGCTCGATTGGCAGCAGATTATGATGTTACCTTAGAGAACAAAATACCCACAGATAAAATTGAGCAAGCCAGCTATGAGTTTTATCGTGGCTTTTTGCGTGGCTTGTTCGATGCTGATGGTAGTGTCCAAGGTAATCAACAAAAAGGTGTTAGCGTCAGACTGGCACAAAGCAATCTTGAAACCTTGAAGAGAGTTCAAAGAATGCTGTCCCGCTTGGGGATTATTTCCAGAATTTATCAAGAACGTCGTCCTGAAAGCTATCGTCATCTTCCTGATAGTAATCGTGAACCAGCTTTATATCTCTGTCAGGCACAGCATGAACTGGTGATTGCTAATGATAATATCTCTTCATTCCAAACAATCGTGGGATTTCAGGAGCCGAAAAAAGCTGCACGCTTAGAAGAATTATGTGGTCAATACAAACGACAGCTAAATCGTGAGCGTTTCTCAGTTAAAATCAAAGAGATTGTGCCAGATGGTGTAGAAGCAGTTTATGACTGTACTGTACCTGGAGTTTCTCGATTTGATGCTAACGGCATTGTGGCTCACAATTGTGGTGAAATTATCGGCTCTAACTTCCATTGTGTCAGTGGTGATACCTTACTAATCACTAGAGATGGAATCCACAAAATTCAAGATGTTGTGGGCTGTGAAGTTGAAATTTGGAATGGTGAAAAATGGAGTCAAGTCAGACCATTTCAAACAAGTAGCGATTCTCCCCTGTATCGTGTGCGGTTTGGAGACGGTACATATTTAGATGTGACTGAGTATCACCGCTTCTTTGTTAAAGATAGGTTTGGCAAGAATTACAAGGAAGTACAAACAAAAGATTTGATGGATACTAGCCAATATAGTATTCACACTGAGCCGTTTACAATTCAGTACGATGATGGATTGAGTATTGATGTCAGCTATGCTTACACTCTGGGCGCAGCTGTAGGAGATGGCACAACAGATCAAAATGACAATGCCAAAATTAGGTTATATGGCAAAAAAGCAGCTTTATCTGTTGCAGGAAATAAATCTGCAACCAGAGAGTATGACTACTTACCTAGTTTTACAGATGCGACAAATTTAGGTTTTTCTGGGGAATTCCTCAAAAGCCTGAAAACAAATCCAGAAGCCTTAAATGTCATTGCTAGTTGGAATCGTGCCGCAATTTTACATTTTCTGGCTGGTTTAGCTGATACAGATGGCTCCAATACGAACAGCAATGGGATCAGAATTTATATCTCTGACTATGAGCGAGCATACCGTGTTCAGTTACTACTAACTAAGTGTGGTATTCGTTCATCTTTGAATCTTTGCGCTCATCAAGGGGCTGTGACTAACTATGGTGTTAGAAGCAAAGATTTATACTACTTGCAAATAACTGACTGTGGGGAAATTCCTTGTCAGCGATTGGATGTGAGTAAAGCTACAAATGCCAAGTGCAAAGGTAAATGGCAAGTTGTCAAGGGTGTTGAACAATTGCCAGGATTACATAATACTTACTGCTTTAATGAGCCGGAGTATCATAAGGGCGTTTTTGGTAATACACTCACCGGAAACTGTAACTTAGCGGAGATACACTTAAATCAAATTGATCCCAAGAACTATAAAGAACAAGAGGAAGCTTTCACGGCTGGGGCGTTATCTGTAGCAGCACTTTTAAATCACAAATTCCTAGAACCTCGCTATCAATATAGTCGAGAACTTGACCCGATTGTGGGGGTTTCTTTTACAGGTTTATTTGATTTCTTTGTTCATGCTTTTGGTGTGGACTGGCTGCGGTGGTGGGAGGAAGGAAGACCGGAAACCCCCCAAGGATTAGCCTTTAAGCAGGAGGAACAGAAATATTTAACCTCCTGGAAAGATACGGTGCATCGAGTTGTGTGGGAATATTGCGATCGCCATCAAATAAAACGACCCAATCGCTGTACTACAGTCCAACCCAGTGGCACTAAATCATTGCTCACCGGGGCTAGTTCTGGCTGGCATCCCCCCAAAGCCCAAAGATTTATTCGCCGCATCACTTTCGGGAAAAATGACCCTGTAGCCCTAGCCTGCATTGACTACGGTTACAATGTAATCCCCTCCCAATCTGACAAAGATGAACAGGGTAATTTGTTAAATGATCCCTTTGACCCCCGTGTTAGTGAATGGCTGGTAGAAATCCCTGTAGCTGTATCTTGGGCTGATATCCCAGGAGCCGACCAAATTGATGTTTCTCAATTCTCTGTACTAGCTCAATTTGATTTTGTCCTGCAAGTTCAGCGCTGGTATGTGACTCACAACACATCAGCAACATTGGAATTGCGGTCTGAAGAAGTTGAAGGACTGGGACAGAAAATTTACGAAACCATCCAAAATGATCAGGGTTATATTTCCGCCGCACTTTTAGCTCGGTTTGACGACTT
>PWQB01000281.1 GCA_003556955.1 Nostocaceae cyanobacterium CSSed10_463m | reverse complement strand
TTATGTTCATGCTCAAATTTGAGCATTTCTTCTACTTTTGCTTTAATATCTTCCTCAATATCTCTGGCTCTAATTTTTGATACTAAAAGCTTTTGTCCATTTTTATCCCAAGCTGTAATATCAGATACTTCTATTGTTGGGCTACTTACTTTTTCAACGTCCATTTTTAGTCCTCGTGACATTGACTATTGCAACACCTTTATTGTAAAGGATGAACGAATAAATCAGTTACAATAATAGTGATAAAGAGGATTGTAACTATGAGCGTCGTTATTCCTAACGAAATATTAACCACAACTCGCATGAATGAAGAGGAAATGAAGTGAGAAATTGCGGTGATGCTCTTTCAGAAAGATAAGTTAACTCTTGCACAAGCAAGTCGCTTTGCTGGTATGAATCGGATAGCATTTCAGCATTTACTCGCAAGTCGTGAAATCCCAGTGCATTATGGGGTTGAAGATTTTGAGCAAGATATCAAGAATTTGCGGGAAATGGGTAGACTGTGATCATTATTAGCGATACTTCACCTATCAATAACCTAGCAGCAATTAATCAACTTGATTTATTAAAAATATTTACGCAAATGAAAATATAATAAATAACAGTTATAGTTATATTTATAAATATGCCAACAGTTTTAAGAATTGGTGCTTACCGCTTCTATTTTTACAGTCATGAACCTAATGAACCACCACATATCCATATTGATAGGGATGACTCAACAGCTAAATTTTGGCTAGAGCCGATTAGTTTGGCAAGTAGTATTGGCTTTAGTGCAAAAGAATTGCGAAAATTAGAAGAGTTAGTACAAGAAAATCAAGCAAAACTTTTGGAGGCTTGGGATGGGTATTTTGGCAGTTAGGGCGGATGAAAGAGTTAAGAATGTTACTTTTACTGAAGAAACTATCAGTGTTGATTTAAAGGATGGACGCACAATTACAGTACCGTTGGTGTGGTATCCCAAGCTGCTTAATGCTACTCTTGAACAGCGATTAAAATGGGAAACCTGCGGGGGTGGTTACGGTATTCATTGGGAAGAAATTGACGAAGACCTCAGCACAGAAGGTATGTTACGTGGCGCACCTGCACCAAGGGCGAAAATGGTCGGTTAACATTAATAATTAGAAGTACATATTAAATACTCTCATTCCAATACTCTAGACCAGTTACAATAACCTCTTCTAGCCACTGCTTAAAACGCTCTGTAAGATTGCTTTCTTCATCAGCATAGGAAAACTGAAATAAAGAATCTGTTAAGGATTGGATATCACTAATATTTCGTTCACCCTCTTCAGTATTATCTCTGTGATATGCACAAGCAGAACAAGCGAGTAACCCACGATATTCATGTCCGATAACATGAAACGAAAGCAGAATTGTTGTGGTTGATTCTACATCGATAACTAATTGTATCCAACTGTGATAGGGGCGAAGATTAGCAAAGTAGCCTAATTGTTTAGCTGTTTCTACCACTTGGAAACGATGATAATATGATTTAGGATCACCGGCGGGAGCAGCACGGGTAAAAATTTGAGCATCACTTAATAGATTCTGAACAGAGAACTTAATTTCATTGGCAATATCTTGTAAACGAGTAGATGCAATTTCAAACAAATTAGTAGCAAAACCCTCAACTTTTTGACAGCGATCCTGAATGGTAGCTGATTGGTTTTGCTTAATCTTATCGGCGATAGAAGCAATAACAGCTTGCGCGCGTCGCGTTTCTGACAAAATTTGTTCAGATAAACCAAGACTGCGAATAAACGCCTGTTTTTGACTCTTACTAAATAGATTAATCAAGTTTGATAGATTACCTTGATCTGCTTGCTCTGAAGCCGAGATATAAGCGGCTCTATCATCACGAGTCAGAGCCAAAGGAAACCATCCAGCTTGCATAAAAACTAAACTAGCAATACACCGAGCAACTCGACCATTACCATCTTGAAATGGATGAATTTGGGTGAAGCGGTGATGCAGCCATGCTGCTTCTACTTCGGGCGGAATTTTTTCTATTCGATGTTGATGATGCCATTGAATTAAATTATCCATTTCAGATGCGACCTGTTCTGGAGGACAATATTCATGTATTAAGCCATCAGGTCTTTCAGGATTATTAGGTAGTCGCTTCCAATCACCTCGTATAAGATCAACACGAATAATTTGTCCTGTCGGTGTTTTAGCTTCTGTACTATCTTGATTTTGAGTTAGAAGTTGATGTAACTGTTTTATGTAAAAAGTGGATAAAGTTCTTTGTCCACCTACAAAGTCAAACAATCCTTCGATAGCTGCTTCTTGGTCTTGGATGAGAGATATAACTTGCTTAATTGGACGATCTGTGGCTCCATGAGGAATTAGAGCTTCATTAATTCCTTGTTCAATTAATAAGCGAGTGATTCCTCGATCTAAGGTATATAATCTTTCAATAATTCCAGTTTCGATAGCAATTTCTCGCCGTAACCTATCCATAAAGGTTTGAAATTCTCCAGAGGAACGAAGTCTCTGGGCTTGTTCATTCCAAACAGTTACTAAAGGTGGTAACTCAGCACTTGCCAAGTTTTCCCAATTTGACGGTAAATTTTCTATTGGTTGCCACTGCATAACTAATATAGGACTCATATTTGATTTATGAAAAACAC
>PWQB01000636.1 GCA_003556955.1 Nostocaceae cyanobacterium CSSed10_463m | reverse complement strand
TTTTTTGAACCTTTTACCTTTCTGGAAACTCGACGTTGTGAGCGCTTGAGAACTTTTTCACCAACACGAAGAAACTTAGGGTTTTCAACCATCGTTCCATCAGAATCAGTGTAGTATTCTTTCAGCCCAACGTCTAACCCAATTGTATTACCCGTAGGTTCTATGTTCTGGGAACGGTTTACATCAATGCAAAACTGAACATACACACCATCTGCACGTTTTACCAATCTCACCCGTTTAATCTGGTTGACTTGGTAGAAATGCAAATCACGATTACCTTTAAGCCTTAAGCGACCAATGCCTTTCTTGTCAGTGAAAGTGATTGATTTACGATCATCGGCAATCCGCCATCCTGAAGTTTTGTACTCAACTGAGCGACAATCTTTCTGGAATTGAGGATACCCTTTTAACCCTGGAATACCCTTTTTGCAGTTGTCATAAAACCGAGAGATAGAAGACCATGCACGTTCAGCAGAAGCTTGACGAGCCATTGAGTTGAGTTCATTCGCAAAGGGAAAGTTAGCCGCAAGTACAGCACAATATTTTTGCAAGTCATTTTTACCCGTGCCTTTAACATCCATCCATAGCCGAATACAGCTATTCCGAATGAACTTGGCAGTACGAATTGCTTCATCTACTGCAATGAATTGCGCTGACTTTCCATAAGCTTTGAACTCAAAAACAAGCATCTTTCTACCTCCTTTCTTATACTACCATGTTTGGTATAAGTTTAATTAAAATACAATAAAAAGCCGTCCTAGAAGGACGGGGCTTTAAACCCATTTTTTCGGTAAATTCCAATACAGTCCAGTTAACCAATTTTTTCCTACTCTTTCTTCTCTCTCTGTGTCCTCTGCGCCTGGTGCGGTTCGTTAAAACCCACATTCTGCACCCTTAACTAAACCGGATTGGGGTAAATTCTACACAATTTGGTTTTCTTGCTGTTATGGCTATGACATCGCTGTATCTGTTGATTAGAAATTACGTACAAGCAACGGAGAGTGCTTAGGACATAGCGACAGTCTAAAACCTAGTTACAGGAAGTATTTCAATTCAAATTTTTACTTTTGTTATACCTGTTGCAAAATCGGGTTGCATTGGCAGTTAATTATTAATTTTTGGATTTCTGCTATAAATCCGGGGAAGTCCAAGTTAAAAAACTATTGATGTGATGAACTTAAAACCATGCTAAAAAGCAGAAAGATTTTTCTCCTCTTTCTGTGGTTGTGTTATTTTGATTGATTATCTCTATCGAAAAATTGTAGTAAATATACTCACTACAATCATTTTTGTATTTTTAGATATCTATAGAGTATTGGAGACTTGAGTAAATGAAGATACTAGTGCTAAGTTGGGAGTTTCCACCGAGGTTAGTTGGCGGAATTTCCCGTCATGTAGCGGAACTATACCCGGAATTGGTGAAGTTAGGACATGAAATTCACCTAATTACCTCAGAGTTTGGTCAAGCGTCAATGTATGAGGTAGTTGAAGGTATAAAGGTGCATCGAGTCCCAGTATCCCATAGTAATGACTTTTTTCACTGGATCGTCAATTTAAACCAGAGTATGGGACATCACGGTGGAAAGTTAATTTTGGAAGAAGGCCCCTTTGATTTAATTCATGCTCATGATTGGTTAGTAGGAGATGCTGCGATCGCCTTAAAGCATAACTTTAAAATCCCCCTAATTGCTACCATCCACGCGACTGAACACGGGCGGCATAACGGTATTCACACTGATATTCAACGCTATATACATCACAAAGAAAATTTACTAGCTTATAACGCTTGGCGAATTATCGTTTGTACAGACTATATGCGGCGAGAAATAGAACAAGCGCTACAGAGTCCTGGTGACAAAATAGATATTATTTATAACGGGATTCGACCAGAGAAAAAGCAGCACGACGAAGGCTTTCATGCTCAAGATTTTCGTCGCCAATTTGCCGCCGACCATGAAAAAATTGTTTATTATGTTGGTCGCATGACTTATGAGAAGGGTGTATCTGTATTACTTAATGCTGCACCGGAAGTATTGTCCTCAATGGCGGGGAATGTAAAATTCGTGATTATTGGTGGTGGGAATACTGACCAACTCCAACATCAAGCCTGGAATTTGGGAATTTGGCACAAATGTTACTTTACCGGATTTCTGTCTGATAGCTACTTAGATAAATTTCAAACCATTGCTGACTGTGCCGTTTTTCCTAGTCTTTACGAACCCTTTGGTATTGTGGCTTTAGAGAGTTTTGCCTCTCGTGTTCCCGTTGTCGTTTCCGATACTGGTGGATTTCCGGAAGTAGTACAGCATACAAAAACAGGCATTGTCACACAGGTAAATAATCCTCATTCCCTCGCTTGCGGAATTTTAGAGGTTTTGCATCATCCTGGTTATCGCCAGTGGTTAATTGATAATGCTTACAAAGATTTAGCGCAACGCTTCAACTGGATAAAATTAGCCCAGCAAACAGAAACAGTTTATCAGCGAGTCATACAAGAGCGATCGCAAGTTGATTGGCATTAAAACTTACAAGCAATGCGGAGAATTTAGACACATAGTGTAGAGAATTAAAGATTACTCTAGATTATCTAGCGTTAAAAAACAGTACAATCCCTATACGCTGGAAATTTCCCCCTT
>PWQB01000229.1 GCA_003556955.1 Nostocaceae cyanobacterium CSSed10_463m | reverse complement strand
TAATAAGTGCTGAGTGCTGAGTGCTGAGTGCTGAGTGCTGAGTGCTGAGTGCTGAGTGCTGAGTGCTGAGTGCTGAGTGCTGAGTGCTGAGTGCTGAGTGCTACCCAGATCCCCGACTTCTCTAAGAAGTTGGGGATCTATATGTTGTTGACCTACTGATTAGCTGTTAATCAGGATAAATAGGGAATAGCCGCAGATAGAAAAAACAAAAGCGATCGCTACGGAAAAAATAACTACATCCCGGACAATAAATAAAATCCAATCTTTTCTCAGTTCTTGTCTAAACTTCAGTTCTCGCAGCTTGCGTTCTAGTTCTGCGTCTGCTTGCGATTGTAAGTTGACTGTTGAGATCACTGCTTTTTTATCTGCGTCCATTTGTTTTTAACAGCAATTTTCATTAACTTTTTAAGACTGTTGTCGGTATTAGCACTTCGTTCTCTAGTTTTCCTATACCCAAAAAGCCAGTCTCTTGATTGTAGACTCTGGTGATTCCAGAAAAATCGAGAGTTAGGGGAATTTTTTGTCCCTGACACCATTTTTGGGCAGATATGGCGGGTAATGTCACAGATGGTAAATGTTGCAAGGCGACATCAGGATGGCTAGGTTGAAATGTCCCAGATTGTAATCTGGTTTCTAAGTCAGTTAAGGTGAGACTATCTGTGAGGTTAAAACCACTACTTGCAGTGCGAATTAAAGCGGCGAGAGTACCACCAGTTTCTAAAATTGCGCCTAAGTCACGGGCGATCGCTCTAATATATGTACCACTTCCACAGGCGATCGCCACATCCAATTCGGGAAAATCTCCGGTTCGCCAATCCAAAATTTCTGTGTGAAAAATTTCTACTGTGCGTTTAGGGACTTCGACTATTTCACCTTTGCGTGCTAAATCGTAAAGGCGTTTTCCTTCTACTTGAATGGCGCTGTAAATGGGAGGGATTTGCTCAATTTTTCCCTGAAATTGTGCCATTGCAGTTTTAACATCCGCAAAATTCAATCCCGCACAAGGTTGAGATGTAATGATTTCACCTTGCAAATCGTCGGTTGTCGTCTGCACACCAAAGCGAATAGTGGCTTTGTAGGCTTTATTTTCTGGTAGATATTGTAATAATCTAGTCGCTGTCCCCACTGCAATCGGTAAGACTCCGGTAGCGGCTGGATCTAATGTCCCGGCGTGTCCTACACGTTTGAGGCGCAAGAGTTTTCGCACCCGCGCCACACAGTCATGAGATGTCCAGTCAAAGGGTTTGTTTAAGTTAAGAAAACCTTGCACAGTACAATTTCGTAATTTACAATTCGACTGTAGCAAGCTAGGTGTCTTCTTCAACGTTGCTTTTCGTAACGTCCGATGAGTTCTGCTGTGGCTAAAATATGATTTTCCATTGCTGCTTCTACTTGTGCTTTGGTAGCACCAAAATCCAGCCCTAAAGGTGCGTCTAAGGCGTAAAGTTTAAAAAAATAACGATGGATACCACTGGGCGGACAAGGAGGAGTATAACCGATTTGTCCAGCATCATTTCTACCCTGAATACCACTTTCCTTCAGCATCGGTTCAGTGGGAACCCCTGCGGTTGACACTCCCCGGCGTGAACGCACGGGGATTCTTGGATCTAAGACATAACTTGCTCATGCAGGTTTTCACCAGCAAGAGTAGAGGTTTCATCTCCCCAAGCGTTGATTGCATCTAGTGCAAAGGTTCCGGTATGCCCTACCGTACCCAATCCTCGACTCAGGATTATTCTGGCTGCGTTTTCATCTCTATCCATCACACATCCACATTTACAAACGTGTGTCCTAGTGGATAGTGTTTTTTTCACAACTTCACCGCAGCTAGAGCATTCTTGGCTACTGTATTGCGGATTAACCGCCACCGTGACACGTTTAAATACTTTACCAAAGTATTCAATCCAGACACGGAACTGATACCAAGATGCGTCATTAATAGACTTAGCTAAACAATGATTCTTCACCAGATTTTTAATCCTCAAGTCTTCATAAGCCACCAAGTCGTTAGACTGGACTACGCACCGTGCTAATTTCACAGCATGGTCTTTACGTTGCCTACTTATTTTGAGGTGGCGCTTACCCAGAATCCGTCTAGCCTTGCCTCTATTTTTTGAACCTTTTACCTTTCTGGAAACTCGACGTTGTGAGCGCTTGAGAACTTTTTCACCAACACGAAGAAATTTAGGGTTCTCAACCATCGTTCCATCAGAATCAGTGTAGTATTCCTTCAGCCCAACGTCTAACCCAACCGTATTACCCGTAGGTTCTATGTTCTGGGAACGATTTACATCAATACAGAATTGAACATAAACGCCATCCGCACGTTTGACCAATCTCACCCGTTTAATTTGGTTGACTTGGTAGAAATGCAAATCACGAGTACCTTTAAGCTTTAGGCGACCAATGCCTTTCTTATCGGTGAAAGTTATTGATTTACGATCATCGGCAATCCGCCATCCTGAAGTTTTGTACTCAACCGAGCGACAATCTTTTTGGAATTGAGGATACCCCTTTAAACCTGGAATACCTTTCTTGCAGTTGTCATAGAACCTAGAGATAGAAGACCAAGCTCGTTCAGCAGAAGCTTGACGAGCCATTGAATTAAGTTCATTAGCAAAAGGAAAGTTAGCTGCAAG
>PWQB01000707.1 GCA_003556955.1 Nostocaceae cyanobacterium CSSed10_463m | reverse complement strand
TTACCCCTAACAAACGTGTACGCAAAGAGTACGCTAGTTTACCCTTAGCTTTGCCATAAAATATCTTTGTCATAGCTAAGAACACACAACCCATTATGTCATTGACCCATCACGGATATTTCTATGAACCTGCAAAATAAAACTCTGCTTATCACTGGTATTGATGAATTTATCGGTTGGCGTGCGGCAGAATTAGCCCTAGCTGAAGGAATGAAAGTTAAGGGACTGCAAACTTCTGCTGATGTTAACAAAAAAGCCCAAGATTTGGGTATAGAAATTTTTGTTGGTAGCATTACTGACGCTAAGATTGCCCAAAAAGCTTGTCAGGGTGTAGATATTGTTTTACATACTGCTCAAATGGCGGAAGAAGCGGGCGCAATTAAAGAATTTCGCGCCGTCAATGTGGGTGGTACTGTGAATATTGCTCAAGCTGCTAAAAATGCAGGTGTGAAAACTTTTGTCCATCTTTCTAGTGTGATGGTCTATGGCTTTAATTATCCTGATGGAGTGACAGAAACTGCTACTCTTGCTGTTGATAATAATCCCTACTGTCAAACAAAAATAGAAGCGGAAGCAGAACTTTTACCGTTAAATTCTCCCCCGGATTTTGGTGTGATTATTATTCGGGCGGGAGATGTTTATGGCCCTGGTAGTCCAGCTTGGGTAATGCGACCTATTTCCATGATGCGCCAAAAGTTATTTGCTTATGCTAATGATGGTCAGGGTGTGATGAATCATGTGTATATCGATAACTTGATTTCGGCAATGTTTCTAGCAATGGAAAAGGAAACTTATGGGGAAGCTTTTAATATTACCGATGGTCAAGAAACTTCTTGGAAAGAATATTTCCTGCGTTTAGCAGCAATGGAAGGTTTACCAGCGCCGATGTCTTTACCAAAAGAAGAAATGAAGTTATTTCTCAAAGTCCGCGCCCAAGGACAAAAACTGTTTCGCAAAAAGCCGGATATTCTCCCAGAGTCTGTAGATTTTATGAGTCGTCCTTATGCTTATTCGATTGCTAAGGCACAAACTCTGTTAGATTATAAGCCCAAAGTTGACTTGGAAGATGGTTTAAAACTGACCAAAGAATGGCTACAAACAGCGAATATTTAAGAGGATGTTGGGAAAGTTATGATTATTGTTTTACCCCACCCTAACCCTCCCCTTGGTAAGGAGAGGGAACTTATGGACTCCCCCCTGTAGGGGGGAACTTGGGGGGTGGAGAGGGAACTGAATTTTCTTGTTTCCCCCTGGGTAAACTGAAAAACTCACCGTAAAAACATCTCATACTCTCATCACTCCGTGTCCTCTGTGTCTCTGTGGTTTGTTTTTCCGTGACTTACAACTATTTCAATGCAGATGGGGTTATATGAGCAAAAATTCGCCCAAGTTAAGCATTGGTTTGCCTGTATACAATGGTGAGAAATTTCTTGCTGCTGCTCTAGATTCACTTTTAACCCAGACATTTGCAGATTTTGAGTTAATTATCTCAGATAATGCTTCTACAGATAATACTGAAGCAATTTGTCGCAGTTATGCTGCTCAAGATTCACGTATTCGTTACTACCGCAATCACACTAATTTAGGTTGTTCGTCTAACTTTAATCGTGTGTTGGAGTTGGCTGAAGGTGAATACTTTAAATGGGCTGCTTATGATGATTTACACGCCCCAGAATTTTTGAGTAAATGTGTGGCGGTACTTGATCATAACCCCTCATTTGTCTTGTGTCATTCTCAGGTATATTTGATTGATGAGAAGGGTGATTTTCTGCAAAGCTATAACATTAAACTCAATACCGATTCTGAAAAACCCCATAAACGTTTTCATGAGTTGCTATCGAAACATCTGTGTTATCAGATGTATGGTGTGATTCGGACTAGCGTGTTGCGAAAAGTCCCGCCTATGGGTAGTTATGGTACGGCGGATGGCATTTTGTTATTAAGAATTGGTTTGCTTGGTGCATTTTATGAAATTCCTGAATATCTGTTTTTTGCCCGCAGCCATCCGGGACAATCTTTGAGTATGTTCTTTCCCACTTATCGTTCTTTGACGGAAGAAAAAACTCGAAATAATCGGGGTAATTTGCCTGATATGTATGCCTATGCGCTGTGGTTTGGTGCTGCTAATCAAGGCAAATTATTATTTCCCCATTGGCGAATACTTTGGGAATATATGGTTTCAATTTGGCTGTTTCCTTTGAGTTTATATCAGCGTCTACGTTGCCACATTAGTATTTATCTACAGTTGCAAGGAACAGAATATCTGTTGCTTAAAGATTTACTAAAGGCGGCTCGGATTATATTATGGCAACGTTGGCAACCTAGCCAGATTAAAAAAACAGCATATTAGCCACTCAAGGAATTGCTGTAACAGTTGATTTACTAGCAACATTACTGATTTGATGCCGAAAAATATGTGGAAGTTTACTCATTTACCTTTTTTACTCTTAGCTGGTGTTTTCAGTATTAATTTTGCCCAAAATGTGAATGCTACATCTGCTACAACTCTGACGGTGGTTGTGGATGGGATTAATAACCAAAATGGTGAGATTTGCATGGGGATTTACTCTAGTTCTAAGGGGTTTCCTTTCGATACTAATCGGGTGATTAAAAGTGCTTGTGTGGAACCTACTGGTAGCA
>PWQB01000215.1 GCA_003556955.1 Nostocaceae cyanobacterium CSSed10_463m | reverse complement strand
TGAACAGATGGATATAATTGATAGCGCTTCTATCCATGCAGCTTTAACTCCAGCGCACAATTACACCATTCAAGCAGAATTAGTTAGCCAGTTGGCTCGCCCCAGAATCCCCGAATTGACAGCCAGCAGTAGTATTGACCCCAGATCAGCCCTCAAAACCTACTTAAATAATCGGGAAGATTTAAAAGACATCGCTGCATCTATGTTAGAAGCCGCAGAAAAATTACTTGCAGATGATGTGGAAATTTTCTTAGAAGGGGCGACGCTGGAACAGTGTTTAAAACCTTGAAGATATAAACCTTTTCCATCATGAAAAGTGGAGTTGTTGTCATTGCGACGTAAGGAAGCAATCTCACCATCTTGACTAAAAACTACAGTTCTCAAAGTAGACAAGTTTTAGATCCCCGACTTCTTAGAGAAGTCGGGGATCTGGGTATTACGTTTTTTAAGTTTGAGCTAGTTACCTAATAATACAAATTCTAACAAATTTTGCTCAAAAAATATATCTTTTGGTAGTTTTTAATGGCAACTGCAAGTTAAATTTAATTTTACCAAAAATGAAATATTTACCGATTATCTATGTGCGTGGATATGCTGGCTCAGATCAAGACGTAGAGAAAACGGTTGAAGATCCATTTTATGGATTCAATCACGGCTCCGCACACATTCGGGTGGGTGTCAAAGGAAACCCGGAGCAGTTCTTTTTCGAGAGTCCACTGTTGAGGCTGATTACTGATCATGGTTATCGTCCTGTCTTTGACCATCATAATCAGCAGTTGACCAACAACCCGAAATCTATTTGGATTTACCGATTTTATGATGAAACTACCCTCAGCTTTGGTTCTCAGACAGCTATCAGACTGACAATGGAGCAAATAGCAGAGCGTTTAAGAGACTTAATTAATACTGTTAAATCTAAGACGGGTGCTAGTCAAGTGTACTTGATTGCTCACTCTATGGGGGGTCTGGTTTGTCGCAGTCTCATACAGAAGATTTATCCCGAAAACAACGAGAAAGCTATTGATCACGTTGATAAGTTATTTACTTATGGTACGCCTCATGGTGGCATCCACTTTCAAATCGGTGGTGGTATACTCGAAAAAATTAAAGACTCACTCAGACTAAATAATAGTGATGACTTTGGCCTCCGGCGGATGTATGAATATTTAACACCTCAAACACAGCAAAAAGTTTTATTACCTGACAATTTTGATGCCCAAAGTCTGAATAATTCTTTCCCTACAGACCGAGTTTTTTGTATTATTGGCACAAATGCCCGTGATTACGAAATGGCTTTTGGTTTGGCACAAAGAACTGTAGGGCCTCAAAGTGATGGTTTAGTTCAAATTGAAAAAGCCTATGTCAGAGAATCGCACCGCGCCTATATTTATCGGACTCATAGTGGACGTTTTGGCATGGTCAACTCAGAAGAAGCTTACCAAAATTTACAACGCTTTTTGTTTGGTGATATTAAGGTAAAATTATCCCTTGATCATGTAGAGTTAAGCGATCGCAACGATACTTTTTATCAGATGGAAGTCCGGTCTGCTTTGCGTGGTCTTCCTGTGGCGATACATGAGCAAAGTATTGATCATTATTGTCCCATCACAGTAGAGTTAACTAGGGGAAAACCCATTCCACTATTTACATCTTTCATGGTTCCCGGCTATTCAGCTAGTGGTGATTCTACCTGTAGATATGCAGTTAGATTAGCGTTGCATTCTTTTGTGAAAAGAGACTGGTTATTTGGTAGTCATATTGATCAACTACCTCTATGGTCTGATTATCTGATTATTGATGTGACAGTCTTAAATGGTACATACAAGGCGAAGTACACCTGGAACTATGAAAATGATGAACCGCACCATCCCATAAATCCCAATCCGAATGCAAATGGTTTTGTAGCGGATATTCTTTTACCTGAAAGAGCGAAAAAAGTGTTGGGGAAAGAAGCAAAAGTTCATTTGGAAATTTTTCCTTGGAATTAGGGAATGGGGGAGTAGTTCAGCGAGTAGGGGCGGGTTTACAAATATGTTGGTTAATCATGAATCATATCTCTAAACCCGCCCCTACAATTAGACGAATTGCGGTATCTAACCCAGAGGTGGTTCTCTCACCCAACACTCAGATGTCTTCGACTCTTGAGAATATATTTTGATTTTATGGATAACTTACCATGAATGGCAAAGTCTGTCTATCAAATCAGATAAGTTTAGCAATACGGGTTTGTCGCTACAAGCGAATGTCTCTAAACCCAACTTTGGGACATTGCAAGTGGAATTACGTCCTAATGAGAGTTTCCCTGGCGAACTGACAAGTCAGCGCTGGCGCTATCGCTCTGTGTATATCCTGAATGATGGTCGAGTTGATGTGTTTTAAAACGGGCAGAAAATGTTATGAGTAGGGGCGGGGTCACAGATATCCTTCATGATTAACGGGGATATTGCTAAACCCACCCCTACCTAGCCTGGATTTCTCACAACTGATAATTGATGTTAGATCAAGCTTTCCCAAAACCGATAACACCTGACAAACATTTACCTAACCAACGTTGGGAAATTTATCCACAGCAACCAGAATTTGCTCAAAATCTGGCGAATATTACCAATGTTTCCCCTATTATTGGTCAGTTATTAATTAATCGTG
>PWQB01000789.1 GCA_003556955.1 Nostocaceae cyanobacterium CSSed10_463m | reverse complement strand
CGTCATCACTGCGGTTAAGATTACCGCAACCAATAATAGTCAGCAAAATTTTTCTAATTCGGGAATAATTGGTGTTTAAATCAGAGGCTTTGAGCAAATAATTACTAATTCGTAATTCGTAATTCGTAATTCGTAATTATTTGGACTGTTAACAAAACCTCTGAAAAAATCAGTTATGAGCAAGAATTAAATTTTTACATCATATTTATGAGCAATTTCCATGAACTTTTCACATTGCTGTTGGGAAGCATCAGTTAATGTTTGTTGTGCTTGTTCTGGAGTGCTGCCATTTGCAGGCATTAAATACTTGACATAAAGCGCGATAAAATCCGCAATCACGGCTAAACCAGATAAGCCATGTTCATCAGCTTCCTTCCCAGCTATAGCAGCGACTAAACCCGCCTTAATTGGGTCTGGTTTTACCTTCATAAACTGGTCAATCAGCTTAGGAATGTATTCAGAAGGGGGCAAATTATTTAACTTACTTTTATCAGGCTTAAAATCACATTCTGCGGCTTTTGCCTGTTCCACAACACCCGATTCAATAAATTCTTGCAATGCGGCTTCAGGAAGACGGGGAAGATATTTATGTAGAGCTATATCAGACACAATATTACTGGGTAAATTTATATGTTGAAGTGCATAAAGGTTAGCCTAACGCATTCATTAAGTTGGTTTTAGTATGGTACGCTACGATATTTTGGGAAATAGTGAGAGGATATATATGTAATCTTTGAATTATTGTGAACTGTTGGTATTTGTCCTGATGTCACAGACTTGATTCGGATATTTATGCTAGTTTATTTTTGCACAAACTCCTTAATCCCGACCCCGATACAAGCTATGACACTCAATTTATATTTACTGCGACATGGAGAAACTACTTTTAGTCAAAGTGGTAATTTCTGTGGTAAAACTGATGCCGATTTGACAACAGAAGGAATGCAGATGGCAAAAAGTTTTGCCGATGTTTATCAAAAATTACAGTGGGAAGCAGTTTATGTTAGCCCCATGAAGCGCACAATTGCAACTGCAAAACCACTGTGTGATGCGATTGGTATGGATATGCAGTTGCGTGAGGGACTGAGGGAAGGTAGTTACGGTGAATGGGAAACTAAGAGTAAATCCTTTGTCCAAGAGCAGTACGCAGAAAACTATATAAAATGGTTAACAGAACCTGCTTGGAATGCGCCAATAGGTGGAGAAACTGCGGTAGATATTGCTAACCGTTCTATGCCAGTAATTGCGGAAATTCAAGAAAAGCATCCTGAAGGTAATGTTTTAGTGGTTGCCCATAAAGCGACAATTCGGATTCTGCTTTGCAGTTTACTAGGAATTGATTTAGGACGCTATCGTTATCGGGTGAATATTTTAGTTGCTTCGGTAAGTATGGTTAAATTTGATGTTAATGGGCCTTTGTTAGAAATACTAGGCGATCGCCATCATATACCCGATGATCTGCGCTTTCGTCCGGGAACATAATCATCTGCTGATGCAGTAAATTAGCTGTGTCAGTCCAGTAGTGGGGTGACAAGCTTAAAATGTTACATTATTTTTCTCTTGTGGAACAGGGCGGGCAAGATGCCCACCCCACGTTTTGTCTATTGCACTAAATTAAAGGGCAAATACACCCTTGATTCTCGGACAAACAAACTTTTTTCTTGAGTTTGATGTCTGTTTTTATCGTTCCAAACTTGAATTTGAGATTCAGCCAAAGTCTGAATGAACAGTCTAAACTGGGATTTTATACACATGGTAAAATGGTTTACTAAATGATTTTAGCGTATTAAATATGCGATCGCTTATAATCACTATTGTGTGCGATCGCTTTTAATTAGTGCAGATATTTTACCAAAACCTTTAAATTGGCATTTATACCAAGCGGAAAAATGTTTGTTACAGATGTCGGTTGCGTTATTCGCGTCAGCGTGGCGAAGCAATGAACGTAGACGCGCTAGCGGCTTCTTGTATAGGTGTTATTTTTAGCTGTAACAATGAGTATAATATAAAACACCCGTACAAGAATATTTCGAGATGAAACCTGTTATACGCAAAGGGCAACTAATTAAGTGGAAAGATGATCGGGGTTTTGGTTTTATAGAACCCAGCGAAGGGAGTCAAGAAGTTTTTATCCACATTAAAAGCTTTAAAAACTTGAAACGTCGTCCCCAAGTGGGTGATTTTATTTGTTATGAATTGACAATAGAGAAAGAAGGCAAATTAAGAGCTTCTAACGCTAGCATTGAAGAAATTATTTCCCAACCTATTACTGAGTTTTCATCTTCTCCGACACAAGTGAAGTTGAAATCCCAGCCTCTGGTGAAATCTTCCTCATTACCATTAGAAACATTCATTTTATCTTTACTACCTGGGTTGGGTTCCATCCATTTTGCGATAACTACCGGTATTCCACTTCCCCTAGTGCTTTATCCTCTCATGAGTTTAATCACCTTAGCACTGTACGCCGATGATAAATCGCGGGCAAAAAAAGGAGTATGGAGAATACCAGAAAAGACTTTACATATATGTGAATTTCTGGGTGGTTGGTTAGGTGGGTTTGTAGCCCAAAGAAAATTAAATCACAAAAGTACAAAACCCACATATCAATTTGAGTTTTGGACAATAG
>PWQB01000661.1 GCA_003556955.1 Nostocaceae cyanobacterium CSSed10_463m | reverse complement strand
TTTGGCTTTTTAGAATTATGTCTTTAGGGTCAAAGACCAATTACATATTTTTGCCACTCGTTATGCAGTCCACTCTTGAGATGTTTGCTCACCTCAAAATAAAGGCTACTATACGGTTGGCGTGGAGGATGACGCAAAGGCATATGGGCTTCGTAGGGTGTGCGATTCCCTTTTTTGACGTTGCAACGGACGCAAGCAGTCACAATGTTTTCCCAAGTATCACCCCCTCTGCGCGATCGCGGTATAACATGGTCTAATGTCAACTCATCACCGGTATAACCGCAGTATTGACAAGAATGACTGTCACGGTGCAAGATATTTCGGCGAGTGAGCGGAATTTCCTTATATGGTACGCGCACGTAATGGCGCAACCGAATTACAGTCGGTAACGGAAAATCTGAATAAAGAAATTTACCGTTATGTTCAATGCGTTCTGCTTTGCCCTTAATCAGCAGAATCGCAGCCCGCCGCCAACTGGTGATGTTGAGCGGTTCGTAAGACGCGTTTAGGACTAAAACCTTCCCCATTGGTTAGCGCTCGAGGTTATTAGTTTTACATATTTTAACACAGCTCTACCCTTGTGGGGAGATGAGGTTAATCTATACTTTGTTAATAATTTTGTCACAGGGTAAATATTTCAACCTCTGCATTTGCTGCTTATTGTACAGCTTAACTCTTAAAGCACAATCAGCCACAAGGATATTCTGGGAATATAAACGCCAAAATTCTCAAAATCATTCCTTCTGAAACCGCAATAAAAAAGGTTTTGGGGGTTGACTATTGATTTAGAATTTGTTATAATAAACTTGATAAGGAAGAACTATCATAAAATAAAACAATCAGTGAGCTTGTCAAATACGGTCGAGTATCTTGTCTGAACTCCCGGATCAAGTGTAAACTTTCCTGATTAAATTGATATGGCTTTGAGGGTGGCAAACCAGAATAATTAAATAATCTGGAAACTTTGCAGTGGTGTGATAGGAGTGAAGTGCAATGTTAAGTCGTAACCAAACCCCCACTTTTGCTGATAATCAGGAGTGTGATACTTATGCTTGGTTCTCGCAACGAGCTTGGGTGGAAATTGATTTAGGGGCGTTATCGCATAATATCCAGCAATTAGTCAGATTGTTATCGCCAAATACCCAGTTAATGGCAGTTGTAAAAGCGGATGCTTATGGACATGGAGCCGTAACAGTGGCTCAAACCGCAGTACAATCGGGAGCAAGTTGGCTGGGAGTCGCTACAGTTCCAGAGGGGATTCAATTACGGGAAGCTGGGATAAAAGCACCCATTTTGATTTTAGGTGCAACCTACACCCCAGAGCAAATTCAGGCGATCGCTCACTGGAAACTCCAGCCAACTCTGTGCGGTCCCAAACAAGCACTGATTTTTTCCAATATTTTAGAAACCATTAGTTACGCTTCTCCGCTACCCGTACACATTAAATTAGACACGGGAATGTCTCGGTTGGGAACTAATTGGCAAGAAGCTGTGGAGTTTGTGCAGTTAGTGAAGAATTTGCCTCATCTTGATATTGCCAGCATTTATTCCCACTTGGCAACAGCAGATGATATTGATACCACCCTCATGCAAGAACAGCATAGACGATTTGAGCAGGCGATCGCACAAGTCAAAAGCATCGGTATCAATCCACCATGCTTACATTTAGCTAACTCAGCCGCCACTCTCACCAATCGCGCCTTACATTACGACGTTGTACGCGCCGGGTTAGCTATTTACGGACTGTATCCAGCGACTCATTTACAAAATACCATTGACCTCAAGCCAGTTTTGCAATTGAAGGCGCGTGTAACTCACGTTAAAAAAATTGCGGCTGGTACTGGGGTGAGTTATGGTCAACAATTTATTGCACCCCAAGAAATACGTCTGGCTGTGGTTGGTATCGGTTACGCTGATGGGGTTCCGCGTAATCTTTCCCAGAAAATGCAAGTTTTAATTCGTGGTCAGCGCGTGCCACAGATTGGGACAATTACAATGGATCAGTTGATGCTCGATGTTAGTGCTATTCCAGATTTACAAGAAGGGGAAATAGTCACTCTCTTGGGCGAACAAGGTACACAAAGTATTTCAGCCAACGATTGGGCAGAAAAATTAAATACGATTTCTTGGGAAATTCTCTGCGGATTTAAGCATCGTTTGCCTCGTGTGGCAGTAATGTAAGTGAATTGGGTATGGGGAAATTTATTTTTCCCTTTCCTCTTCCCATAGAATATTTTCTGTGTTACTATTAAAAACTGATGCGGATGTGGCGAAATTGGCAGACGCGCTAGATTTAGGTTCTAGTTCCGAAAGGAGTGAAGGTTCAAGTCCTTTCATCCGCACTTCTGAAATTATGATTAACCTCCAGGAAAAAACGCCTGGGGGTTTAATTTTGCTGATTAATTTAAATTTTGAGGAACCAGCTTACCAATTCAAAATTCTAAAAAAATGTATCTATGTTCGTTTGATTTCCCGTAATGTAGGGGCAGGTTTGCCAACATCATCGTTGATAATTGATTATATATATGAACCTGCCCGTTATGGTTGTAAATCAAACATATCGGGGCGGGTTTACCCAAATCATCGTTGATAATTAGTCATATCTGTGAACCCGCCCCTACATGAGATAAAAGGGTCGAACTAGGGTGAGCAAAGATACAAAATTTTTTATAGATAGGGATTTTCTGGCTGATGTAACGTAGCAGAGATGATCAGGGAAGATAGGCGATCGCACCTTTAAAATATTTGGTCAATATTTAAACCCATTATTTAATAATATGTCCAAAAGTGGGCATCATATAGATAATTGCAATAAAACGAAGTTGAGCTAAGTTTTATGGTTAATTTATCTAAATTTTCCTTGATTTTACTAAATAAATGCTCTGAGATTCTCCCATCCGATTACATTCAAGTATAAATACAGAGAAAGCCACAGTTGAATTTTGTCAATTTAGCAGTATTATTTACTTGGTCATCACTTAAAAGTAAAATTACCTGACCTGAGTAATTCACGAAATTTGATTATCGAAAAAAACCTTGTTGTGACTGAGTTTAACCACAAATCCCGTCGTGAAAGTTTTGTATTTGATATTACAACAAGTTATGAATTAAAATTTATGGGGAAATGTGGCGCAGCTATTGTATAAATTGAGCTAATAAAATAAAAGTAAAATGAGTACGACCCCTCTAAGTGGCTACTGGTTACCCCAGAAACTACATCCCTTGTCTCTATTAGCACAACTAACTAGCCGCCATGCTACTGGTTGCTTACGCGTACTTACTCAAACGGCTGCTTGGTCAATTAATATAGAGGACGGTAAACTGACTTATGCCTCTTATTCCGATAGACTATTTGAGCGTCTTGATCATCACTTACAACGTTTGAGTCAAGAAATTCCGACTCTCAACAGTGCTATTCGCGTCCAAATGCGGCTGATGTTTGAACCAAAAAACGAACATCAGTCTATGCCTTATGCAGATTATCAAGCAATTTGCTGGTTAGTTAATCAGAAACATCTCACCCCCAAGCAAGCCGAAACCCTGATATATGAATTAGCCAAAGAAGTTCTAGAAACATTTTTGGGATTAAAAGAAGGGAATTATGAATTTTCTCTTGAGAGTTCCTGGGATGAATTACCCAAGTTCTGCCATTTAGACTTGCGGCTACTAGTTGAATACTGTCAAAAGCAGTTACGAAATCGGTCAAATATTCAGTCACCAGTCAACACAGGTCAGGCTTCTTCTGTTTTACCTGTCACCCAATCGCCTCCAATTCAGACTAAATTCCCCAATGGGCAACAAATTTCTCCACCAAATAATTTAAAGGCTGGTGAAAACAGCAATCAAAACAATTCTCAACTTGTTGTCAAAAAAACTCTATATACAATTGCCTGTATTGATGATAGTCAAACGGTGCTAAATTCCATTAAACTTTTTTTAGATGGCAATACATTTACAGTTGTCACCATCAACGATCCTGTCAAAGCCTTAATGCAGATTCTGCGTAGTAAACCAGACCTAATTTTACTAGATGTGGAAATGCCCAATTTAGACGGCTATGAATTATGTTCTTTATTACGAAGGCATTCAAATTTTAAGAATACCCCCATTATTATGGTGACAGGCAGAACAGGATTTATCGATAGAGCTAAAGCCAAAATGGTCAGAGCCTCTGGGTATTTGACTAAACCTTTTACACAACCGGATTTACTCAGAATGGTGTTTAAATACCTTGATTAGGTTAGTCACGCCTCACCAAAAAAAACCAGTTTATTAATATATAATTTATGTTTTCAGGAGATTAAAATATGAGTCTTACCTTGGTTGGAAAAATTTTGATTGTAGAAGACTCACCCAGTGAATTAGAACTCATGAGCTATTATCTTAAAGATAGTGGTTGTCATGTTATTAAGGCTGCTAATGGCAAAGAAGCTCTGGAAAAAGTTTTATCAGAACAACCAGACGCAATTGTTACTGATGTAGTTATGCCGGGAATGAGTGGATTTGAATTGTGCCGTTCCCTGAAAAAAAATCCCGTAACTCAAAAAGTACCCATAGTTATTTGCAGCTCTAAAAATCAAGAAATTGATAGATTATGGGCAATGAAACAAGGAGCAGATTTCTATCTAACTAAGCCATATACACGCGAACAACTATTGCGTGCTATTAAATCAGTAGTGCTTTAAAACTATGAATAATTCTAGAATTTTAGTTGAGAAGCAACCAAATCAAAATAATTTGGAAAATAGCTATCTCAAGTTTAAATTAAATCAACAAACTACTGCTATTGTATCAATGGATTATACCCAAGAAGCAGTTAACTTACCTGTTGAATCTGTAACATCTATGCCAAATATGCTGCCTTGTATACTAGGTTTAATGAATTGGCGGAGTCGCATAATTTGGGCAATCGATTTGCCAAAAATGCTGAATTTAGTATCTTTAGAGCAGCGATTAAAACAATATAATATCATCGTCATTAAGGCGGAATCACTGCTTTTAGGTTTAGTTGTCCACGAAATCAAGGGGATAACAAAATTTAAGTCTGATGATATTCAGTCTCCTGTGGGACAAGTAGCATCTAGTTTAGTGCCTTATTTACGTGGATGCATTGTTCAAGAAGCAGAAACTTTGCTGGTTTTAGATGCCCAATTTCTGGTAAATTCTCCTATGTTTCGCAGTGATTAGGTACTAACAAAATTCAGATTTTTAGTATACTGATTTCTCTATTCTATAAAATTACAGTATGTTTAATCGGAGTAACACGGATAAAAATAGTCAGCCTCAAAATCGGACAAATTTAATTACTGATAGTCAAGTAGAATCGCCTAGTACGTATAATACAGAAACGGCTAATCATTATCATCGGAATTATGTGGTGGAATATATTCAAAGACTCAGTTTAGGTACAAAAGCGGCAATTGTAGCGATCGCCATCACAACTTTACCAACATTGGGCATAGGTGCGATCGCTTATAGCCTGGCTCATAAATCGCTCACGAAACAAATTAACCAATCTCATGCAGCAAAAGCTAGCAGATTATCAGAGCAAATAAACAGCTTTATGCTGGGGCGACATGAAGATATTCAGATTATCTCCAATTCACCATTTTTTACAAATCCCAGTCTAAATACAAATACTGCCGACAAACAAGTTTTTTTAAATAGCTTTGTCAATACTCATAAAGCTTATAACAGTATTGCCATTTTTTATCCTGCTCAAAACTTAATTGTCCAATCAACGGGCGCATCTTCAAATAATGTCAAAAACACACAGGAATTTGAGGAAATTCTCCAAAAAGATGTGCCTGTAATTAGTCAGCCAGAAAACTCAGTCATAAATATTACCGCACCTATTAAAGATGCGGTGAGAAATCAAACCATCGCTGTAGTCAGCGCCAGTATATCTGTACAATCTTTAGCAGACATAGCTCAGAACTATACAGCTAATGGTAGTCAATATTATTTGCTAGACAGTTCAGGAAAAGTTTTTCTCAGTCCCCAAACCGAATTATTAGGGGCAGAATATCCCGGTTTAGCTAATCTCACAACAGCCAATCAAGCAGATAGTTTAACAACAATTCAAACAATTAATCAAAAGCCCCAATTAATCAGTTATATTCCATCAATCAAATTGGAGGGTTTACCTGATTTAAACTGGCAATTAATTTTGACTACAGATGCAGCCATTGCCTTTGCACCTCAAAGACAATTGTTACAAACAATCACCATTAGCACATTACTCTTAGCATTAATTACAGCTGCGATCGCACTTGGGATCACCAAGTATAGTACAAAACCAATTTTAACGCTGACCACCGCTTTATCAAAGTTGGCTCAAGGAGAACTCGATACCCGTTGGGAAACCACAAAATCAGGAGATTTAGCCGTCATTAGTGCCAATTTCAACCAAATAGCTGTCCAATTACAGGTTTTAACTCAACAACTAAAAATCAATCATCCTGGGGAAAAAGTTTCTAATCAACCCCTACAAACCCAACTTTTAGAACTACTCAGTCAAGTAGAAGGTGCTGCTCAAGGTGACTTAACAGTACGTGCAGATGTCACAGCTGGGGAAATTGGTACTGTAGCCGACTTTTTTAATTCCATAGTAGAAAGTCTCAGAGATATTGTCACCCAAGTTAAACAAGTTGCTACTCAAGTTAATGGCGCAGTTGCGGCCAATGAAACAGCCATCAGCCAACTAGCAGAGGACGCAATTACCCAAGCTGCTGAAATTAACCGCACCCTGGATGCTGTGGATCAAATCACTGATTTCATGAAAAGCGTCGCCGAAAATGCTCAAAAAGCAGCAACAATTGCCAATAGTGCTGCCCACACAGCTACGAAAAGTGGCCAAGCTATGGATTTGACAGTACAAAATATTCTGAGTTTACGGGAAACCGTGGACGACACAGCCAAGAAAGTCAAACGGTTGGGAGAATCTTCTCAACAAATTTCTCGTGTGGTATCTTTAATTAACCAAATCGCCATCCAAACCAACTTACTCGCCATCAACGCCGGCATAGAAGCCGCCCGCGCCGGTGAGGAAGGACAAGGTTTTGCTGTGGTGGCGGAAGAAGTGGGAGAATTAGCCATTCGCAGTGCTTCAGCTACCCAAGAAATTGAGGAAATTGTCGAGAATATTCAACGGGAAACCAGCGAAGTGGTACAAGCTATGGAAATAGGAACTTCACAAGTAGTAGCAGGAACTGAAATTGTCGAAGATGCCAAGCAAAATCTCAGTCAAATTTTGGATGTATCGCAACAAATAGATTTTTTAGTCCAGTCCATTTCCACTGCAACTGCATCTCAGTTACAAACATCCCAAGCTGTTAGTGAATTGATGCAAGATATCGCTGCTATTTCGCAACGTACTAGCGATTCTTCATCTGTGGTTTCCAAATCTTTGCATCAAACTGTAGATATTTCCCAGCAATTACAAGAAACTATGGAAACTTTCAAGGTTAGTTAAGCAAATTATGGCTGGAAAATACTTAACTAATGACTAATAACTAATGACTAATGACTAAATAAAAAACTATGTCAAAGGATAAAGAACTGGAAATCCAGATGCAGTTTCTGGAAGAAGCGAGAGATTACCTGAATGTTTTAGAAGCGGTGTTATTGGAAATCGACACCAATCATCGTATTGATTTAGATAGAATAAATGCTGCACTACGAGCTGCCCATTCTATCAAAGGCGGCGCGGGGATGATGGGATTTCGGACGCTGAGTGATTTATCTCACCGTCTGGAAGATTCTTTTAAAGTCCTCAAAACCTGGAAAAATTCTCGAAATATTGACCGGGAACTACCCAGTTTACTACTGTCTGGAGTTGACTGGTTACGGCAGATACTAGAATCACTATCACAAGGCAATGAGATAGAAGAGCAGTGGTTAAGTAGTTTTTGCTACCCCGTATTTGATGAACTGCGCGATCGCTTGGGTGAACCCACCCCAGAAGATGCTTCCACCATGTTATCGCCAGAGGATGGACAAGATATTGTCCCCATGTTATTTGAAACTGAAGTAGAAGGATGTTTGCAGCGTCTAGAGTCAGTATTAGCAGATAGCGATCAGCCCTGTCTACAAGAAGAAGTAGCCATTATGGCGGCTGAATTGGGCGGTTTGGGCGAAATGCTCCAATTACCAGCCTTTACGAGTCTTTGTGAATCCATCGGGCATCATATCAACACTGTCCCCAGCAATCGCATTCCCGAAGTCGCTCAATTAGCATTAGAATTATGGAGGCGATCGCAAGCTCTAATATTAACCAATCAACGAGATAGTTTACCCACACAACTGGAACTAAACACAGCAGTAAACTATATACCCGATATACCCGAACTGCCACAACCAACAGCCTCTGCCATAACTGAATTTATGGAAGAGGCAGAAGCTACAGCAGATTTAACATCTGTAAATGTTCCCGAAGAAAGTGCCGTAGTTTATCCAGAAATTACCAATCCAGATGATAGTTTTATCGATCACACAGATGAGCAAATAACTGTTAGCAGAGAACTGGATATTTTAGATACGGTAAGAGTTCCGAGTAAGCAACTTGAGCAAATTAATGATTTATTCGGGGAACTGACTGTCCAGCGTAATGGCTTAAATGCTCAACTAGAAAAATTACGTAACCTCGTGCGTAGTCTCAATCAGCGAGTGCAAACACTCGACCGAGAAAACCATGAATTACGTACAGCTTATGATAAAGTTGCCAAGGTAGCCAGTGATAAATTCCTAGAATCAAACAATGAAGAAAATACACCAGAAGTTGATGCCATAGAAATAGAGCGTCATACCAAACTAAACCTGCGATCGCAGGAAGTTATGGAAACCATTATTCAAGTGCAGGAAGTCACCACAGATATTCAATTAAGCGTTGACGATACCGATCAAATAGCCCGGAAACTAAATAAAACATCCAAACAATTACAAACAAAACTGACTCACATTCGGATGCGGCCATTATCCGATTTAGTCGAGCGCTTTCCTAGAGCTTTGCGTGACTTAAATGTTGAGTATGGCAAAAATGTGCGTCTGCAAGTTGAAGGTGGAAAAACCTTAATTGAACGCAGCATTTTAGAAGCATTAAATGAGCCGATAATGCACTTACTCAGGAATGCTTTTGATCATGGAATTGAAGACCCGAATACTCGCCGTGAACTGGGTAAACCAGAACAAGGATTAATTGAAATTACAGCTACTCACCGAGGTAATCGCACAATTATTACTATGCGTGATGATGGTCGGGGCATTTCTTTAGAAAAAATTCGCTCCCGTGCCGTAGCGATGGGTTTAGATGCGGCTTTAGTTGCTAATGCTAGCGAAGAAGACCTATTATCAATAATTTTTGAACCAGGATTCACCACTTCCGACCAAGTAACCGCCTTATCTGGTCGAGGTGTGGGCATGGATATAGTGCGTAATAACCTCAAATTAGTCCGTGGAGATATTACCGTTCAAACTGAATTAGGAGTTGGTACTACCTTTACTTTATCAGTACCATTTACACTTTCCGTAGCACGAGTTCTGCTAGTAGAAAGCAATAAAATGTTATTAGCATTTCCTACAGAAGTTGTTTCCGAAATATTCTTACTCCCAAATGAGCAAATATCATCAATGGCGGATAGCGAAGTCATTAATTGGCAAGACACTACATTACCACTGATTCGCCTTGGTCGTTACTTCCAATTTAATTGTCCCCGCTACAATAACCCAGACCTCGAAACTCGTCCAGCCATAGATGCTAGTAGTGTCTTAATAGTTAAAGGCAATAATCAGCAAGTCGCCATCCAAGTAGACCGTTGCTGGGGTGAACAAGAAGTAGCCATCCGCCAAGTCGAGGGTAATATACCTTTACCCGCAGGTTTTAGTAACTGCACAATTTTGGGAGATGGTCGAGTCTTAGCATTAGTTAATACCAACGATTTACTCTATTGGATTGCGACCAATCAGCCTACTCCTAAAAACAATCAAATCCCATCAGTCAGGTTAAAAACGCCCTTTCTGTTCTTTGATAATAATAAAATATCAGCAGCCCCAGCCAATGATAAAGGCACGATTTTAATCATCGATGACTCAATTAACGTGCGCCGATTTTTAGCCCTAACTCTCGAAAAAGGAGGATATGAAGTAGAACAGGCGAAAGATGGTCAAGATGCTTTAGAAAAATTGGAAAGTGGTTTGAAAGTTGCAGCTGTAATTTGTGATATTGAAATGCCTCGCCTGGATGGATATGGCTTTTTAGGTCGCATCAATTCCAGCATAGATATGAAAAATATCCCAGTGGCTATGCTAACTTCTCGTAGTAGTAACAAACATCGCCAATTAGCCATACAATTAGGAGCGCAGGCGTATTTTTCTAAACCTTACAATGAGCAAGAACTATTAAAAACCCTAGAAGAAATTATTGGTAATGTTGCCGAAACAACAACTTCTAATTAATTAGAAAGTTTTAAAAGTTTTGGGCGAATTATATTCGCCAGGGCTAGTAATAATCGATACTTTACAACCATCCTCTTAGAAGTTAGACAAAATTGCTATATTTTGCAGAATGTCAGTGATATACTCACCAGTAACTTAATATTTATTGTAGTGAGTAAAGAAGGGCAATCAGGATGCCTACCCCACAAC
>PWQB01000394.1 GCA_003556955.1 Nostocaceae cyanobacterium CSSed10_463m | reverse complement strand
TGTTTTTATTTATTTCATTTTTAATGATGATAGCTATGCTATTAAAATCGGCAGAGCTGCCAATGTCGAAAAAAGATTACAATCTTTACAAACCAGTAGTCCAGTAACTTTACAAGTTCTTAAAGCTATACCAGTTGGAAGTTTAAAAAAAGCTCAGGAAATTGAAAAATGCCTTCACGGGAAATTTGCCCATTTGCGAATCAGTGGGGAATGGTTTAGGGCTACTCCTCAGTTAAGGGAATATATAGCTGCTTGTGATGCTTCATATTTTCAAAGTTCTGTTTCTGATAAACCCTTGCCCAGACGTAGTGTTAAACTCTCAGAACTTTAATGTGTGCTTGAAGAGTTTATCCTCAATCGAAGGCAGGAGGTTATAGAAATCATGTTAAGTTTATCGGTAATATTCAGATTGTGATGGTGGATGTTAGTGGCGATTTGATTCAAGATAGCGGACTATTATGGCGCGACAGTAGATACAAATCTTTACCAGGGGGGGTTAGATAACCCGCCATTGATCACGTGATTCATCTAGAATATTAAATTTTCTCCCCTCCTCGCTGGCGGGGAGGGGTTGGGGGTGGGGTTATCCCACAACTGCGGGAGTTGTGACTTGTTGCGGTCTTTGGTGGGGAGGACGCATTTCTAAACCCAGTAAATTCAGCATTTCTTTGTCTGCGTCATAATCAGGACAGGGAGTGGTGACTGTGAGCATTTTATTATCATCGCTGGAAAAGATGGAATTTGCTCCAGCCATAAAGCATAAGGCTTGTTCCACTGGCGATAGTCTCGCCCTTCCTGCACTCAGACGCACATCAGAAGCCGGCATGATAATTCTTGCTGTGGCGATCATGCGTACTACTTCCCAAATAGGGACATCTGGTTGATTTTCTAGGGGTGTCCCAGCAACTTGAGAGAGAATATTAATGGGTACTGACTCTGGATGAGGATGTAAATTTGCCAGGGTTTCTAACATCCCGATGCGGTCATCAATAGTTTCACCTAAGCCCAGGATACCACCAGAACAAACTGTGACGTTTGTCTGTCGCACGTTCTCAATTGTATTCAGGCGATCGCTATAAGTTCTCGTGGTAATAATTGTACTGTAATATTCTTCGGATGTATCCAAGTTATGGTTATAAGCATATAATCCAGCTGCTTCTAAGCGTTGGGCTTGATTTGCACTTAGCATTCCCAAAGTACAGCAAACTTCTAAACCCATGTCGGTGACTTCTTTCACCATTTCCAGGACTTTATCAAATTGAGAATTATCCCGGACTTCCCGCCAAGCTGCACCCATACACACCCGACTCACACCCTTGGCTTTGGCTGCTTGGGCTATGTTAACAACTGTTTCTTTGTCTAGCAGCGCTTGGGGTTTAACCTCGGTTTGATAACGAGAAGACTGGGCGCAGTAACTACAATCTTCGGGACACGCGCCTGTTTTAATGGAGATGAGTTTACAAACTTGTATTTTTGTTGGGTCATGATATTGACGATGCACGCTAGCAGCTTGATAAATTAGCTCTAGGAATGGCGTGTTGTATATCGCCTCAATCTCTGCTTTCTGCCAATCGTAGCGTATTCCCACCGACATCATTATCCTTATTATAGAGTGGAATGAAAAACCACCTGAACTTTATTCAGTAGTAAGATGATACAGCAACTTTGATGAATCTCATCGCCCAAAGTGGCAGATGGGGGTATTTGGTGGCAAAAATCAGCCAAATACATGAGTATACATATCTGTTTTCAGCGAAATTTACTTAAATTCCTATCGCTAACCTTCAGTGAATCAGTGATTTTATGAAGTCAGAGTTACCAATCATTACAAGTGATCGCTTGATATTAAGAATTGCTATAAAAAAAGATATACCCCAAATTCTGCGATATTTTACAGAAAATAAAAATTATTTTATTCCTTTCTATCCTGTTCTATTTGACCATTTATTCACGGCAGAATATTGGCAATATCAAATTGAAAATAATGTCTTGGAGTTCATCCACGACCAATCTTTAAAGTTGTTTATTTTTCGCCAGGGTAAATCTAATAAAGTAATTGGCACTATTAATTTTACTAACTTTATCCGGGGTGCAGCCCATTTTTGCTATGTGGGATATAGTCTGGCGGAATCTGAGCAAGGTCAGGGATATATGACGGAAGCTTTAAAGGCTGCTACTGATTATGTATTTCAAGAATTAAATTTCCATCGCATCATGGCTAATTATATGCCTCATAATCGTCGCAGTGGTAATGTGTTAAAAAGATTGGGTTTTGTGGTAGAAGGTTATGCTAGAGATTATTTATTAATTAATGGTAAGTGGGAAGATCATATTCTCACAAGTTTGGTTAATCCTGACTGGAAACCAGAGGAGTTTTAACAGTTATCAGTTATCAGTTATCAGTTATCAGTTATCAGTTAAATCTCTGGGTTTGAGATACCTAATAAGCGTTAATGGTGGGTATAAATCCCCTTAGCCAAAAAGACCGCACTGGCTTGTTTTGACTTGTGAACCCAACCCAACCCTCTGATAACTGTTTACTGTTCACTGTTCACTGATTTAATTTGGTCTGAGGTCGTTGGATAATTCTACTATTCCTCTGGTACCATCAATTCTGACTCTTTGCCCATCTTGTAAAATCCAGGTAGCGTT
>PWQB01000080.1 GCA_003556955.1 Nostocaceae cyanobacterium CSSed10_463m | reverse complement strand
CCTGAACATATTTTCCATGCCTTCAGGGTGGAAAGGGTCATCATAGGGCATATATTTTTGAGCGCGAAGCAGGTAACAACCATAAAAAGCTGCACATTTTAATCCCGTCAACTTACGAGTCACACGTTTGGTAATTTCCTCTACACCATAATCTGTGAGTAGAGCATAGAGAATATGTTTAACTTCGCTAGTGCCACGATAAGGTGAACACCCTTCTTTTTGCAACAAGCCATTAACTTGCTCAACGTAGCCTGGCTTTTCTGTTTGACATTGTTTCAGGTTTTCATTGACATGACCAATTACACCTTGACAAGTGCTGCAATGAGTTAGTAAGGGGAGATTTAATTCTTCTGCTAAGGCAATATTGCGGGCGTTAACAGTATCTTCTAATAATTGGGAATCTTCCTTAAATGTGCCTGAACCGCAGCAAGCAGCTTTTTTAAGTTCAATCAATTCAATCCCTAATGCTTGAGTCAGGGCTTGAGTTGATAAGTACAGTTCCCGGCAAGCTCCTTGAGCCACACAACCAGGATAATAGGCGTATTTTAGTGTTTGAGTTAGCATAAAAAAAATTATGTTTGGGTAAAAGCGTTTGCCCCGATAATAACCGTTTTATCATTTCTGGACAGGAACACTGGATAGAAGTTAGACATAAATCTGTGATAATCCGCAGTAAATCGGTAATAATTAGGAAATCTAAGCATTTATAGGTTTAGACTATTTTAACTGTCAGTGATCGCGTCCTGTGTCCTCGTATCACAAGGTTTTTTGAATAATTAATCTGTTATCTTAGGTACATAACCTAAGTGTGTCCTTTAGAGTGAAGTTTTTCTTGAGGAAAAGCCCTTGGTAGTATACGGGCGATCGCGCTTTCCGATAAGATGTATATGCTTAAAAACACATCGCCCATCAAGAGCGCATAATAGCAACTGGTCAAGGACGTTTATCGTATGAGTCAAGCAGAAGTTTTTGAAAAGGTCAAGAAAATTGTTGTCGATCAACTAAGTGTTGAAGCTGACAAAATTACACCAGAAGCTAATTTTGCTAATGATCTAGGGGCTGATTCCCTAGATACTGTTGAATTAGTTATGGCATTAGAAGAAGAATTTGACATCGAAATTCCCGATGAAGCCGCCGAAAAAATTACGACGGTTCAAGAAGCTGTGGATTACATCAACGAAAAAGTGGCTGCATCCGCCTAAACAGGAATTGGGCATTGGGGATTGGGTAGTATGGGCGGGTGTAGTCATATCCTTGTGGATGTTGAAGAATATCTGTAAAAGACTTGGAGAGTGCCATACCCGCCCCTACTGGGTATTAAGTACTGGTAATAATTGAATATAGATAAAAATCTTCTTAATTAACTATTATCGGGATTCTGACCATACCTATTTCCCAGTCTCCAGTCTCTTTATTTGCAGCTTTCTCGCCAATTTTAACTAAGAAATGACAGACTATAAACGTAAACGCGTTGTTGTAACTGGTGTTGGCGCGATTACACCAATTGGTAATACACCAGATGAGTATTGGGAAGGACTGTTAAGCGGACGCAATGGCATTGGCAACATCACATTTTTTGATGCGTCTAGCCATGATTGTCGAATCGCTGGTGAAGTGAAAAACTTCGATCCACTTGCTTACATGGATCGTAAAGAAGCCAAGCGCATGGATCGGTTTGCCCAATTTGGAGTATCAGCTGCCAAACAAGCTGTTGCTGATGCCAAGTTAGTCATTAATGAACTCAATGCCGAACAGGTGGGAGTGATGATTGGCTCAGGTGTGGGTGGACTAAAGGTGATGGAAGACCAACAAACCATCTACCTCAACCGTGGTCCAGATCGCTGTAGTCCATTTATGATCCCAATGATGATCGCCAACATGGCGGCTGGATTAACAGCAATTCACACAGGGGCTAAAGGGCCAAATTCCTGTGCTGTGACCGCCTGCGCCGCAGGTTCCAACGCCATTGGGGATGCCTTTCGCATCATTCAAAATGGTTATGCTCAAGCCATGATTTGCGGCGGCTGTGAGGCAGCAATTACACCTTTGGGTTTAGCTGGATTTGCAGCAGCACGAGCGCTTTCCACTCGCAATGATGACCCGGCTCACGCTTGTCGTCCTTTCGACCGCGATCGCGATGGGTTTGTTATGGGTGAAGGTGGTGGCGTTCTCGTACTAGAAGAATTGGAACACGCCCTCAGTCGTGGCGCTCACATTTATGCAGAAATGGTGGGCTATGGAATGACCTGTGACGCTTACCACATGACTTCCCCAGTCCCCGGTGGTACAGGTGCTGCTAGAGCTATTCAACTGGCTCTCAAAGATGGCGGTATCACTCCAGAAATGGTCAGCTACATTAATGCTCATGGTACTAGTACCCCAGCCAATGATTCTACGGAAACTGCGGCCATGAAAACAGCCTTGGGCGATCACGCCTATAAAATTGCTGTCAGTTCCACTAAATCGATGACAGGTCATCTGTTGGGTGGTTCAGGAGGGATTGAAGCTGTAGCCACGGTGTTAGCGATCGCTCATGACCAAATTCCCCCCACCATCAACCTCGAAAATCCCGATCCAGAGTGTGACCTTGATTATGTAGCTAATCATAGCCGCTCTCAAAAAGTGGCGATCGCCTTATCCAACTCTTTTGGGT
>PWQB01000338.1 GCA_003556955.1 Nostocaceae cyanobacterium CSSed10_463m | reverse complement strand
AGAAAAATGTATTCCTTGGTCTTACTTAAACTTAACGCCGGATTTGATTGTTTGTTTGTTAGAAGGGATGCGAGTCACTGATGGCACTGAAAAAAGCAGCACTTGGTCTTATGATTCTACAAGTGAGCAAGTTTTAGACTTTTTACAAGCGATTCTACATCTCAATGGCGAATCCGGTTCTTACAGTCTCAGTAATCCCAATCAAGGCGAAGAACACAAAAACCACAAACCTTGTGGCAGAGTTCATATATCTAAACGTATAGAACCTAGAGTAGAAATCTCTCAAAATAATCGCTCTCGTAGTTATGTTGAAAGCATCGAATCATATCAAGGTGATGTTTTTTGTGTGACGGTTTCCACCGGGGCGTTGCTGGTGCGAAAAGACAGAAAAGTTGTTGTTTGTGGGAACTGCTTAGAGCATCCCCAAATAGTTTTTAACTGTGGTTATTTTCCTCACAGTGTGATGCAGCAGGCTCGTACACATCGGGTTGGTGTATCATTTGATGTGCAATGCTTGTCGGCGGATACCGAAATTACTTTTGTTAACTGTGAGGGTGACACTAGCCAGAAGCTGAAAAAAACAATTGGAGAATTATACGACACCTGGACTAACGGAGAAAAAGCAATCCGTCAAAGGTCGATTCGGGGTAGGAATGGAGAAGCACCTGGTGAATATCGGCGCGATTGTAAACAACGTATTCGCAAAATGCGCTTGCGAGTTCTGAACGAAGAAACTGGTTTATTTGAAGTTGGGCATATTAAAGATGTAATGTGTAGTGGTCTTCAGCCTGTCTATCGAGTCACGTTGGAGGATGGAAAAACTTTAGACTGCACCGTTAACCATCGCCTATTTACGTCAGAAGGCTGGCAAACAATGGGTGACGCAGTTGGTTTAGTCACTAATATTGATGGTACTGTCATCGAAATGACTAAGCCATCCTACTTGATGTGTAATGGTATAGCAGTATTAGGTAAAGAGCTTTACAGAAAATCTTATGATCCTATAGTCAATACAGAAAAAAAATTACAGTCACATCCGGTCAAGGTTAAGAGTGTAGAATACCTTGGACAACAAATGACTTACGACTTAGAAGTAGAAGGTGACTGGCATAATTTTGTTGCTAATGGAATAGTAGTTCATAACTCCTTCCGTTACACGGGTAACCAATTTATCGATGTAGTAGAGGGTAAAAAAGATATAGAAGACGTATTTTACTTGCGTCCTGTTGGTGATTATGCTGATAGACAAGGTAAAAAATATCATTATTCAGCAGAACAACGAGCCGCAGATTTAGCATGGTGTCTGGAAGCAGCCAAGCGTTACAAAGCTGATTTTGAGGGGGGAATGTCTGAGGAACACGCAAGAGGTAAAGTACCTTTTGACTATCGCCAGCATTTTGTGGTGAGTTTCAATTTAAGGTCTTTTATGCACTTTTGTGATATGAGACATAAAAAAGATGCTCAATTGGAAATTCAACAGTTGTGTGAACTGATGTGGCCTCATTTTGCCGAATGGACACCTGCGATCGCACAATGGTATGAGAAGCAGCGTCAAGGTAAGGCGAGATTAGCACCTTAAATTTTAGGGTTTTTTAACGCAGAGGGGCGCTAAGGTAACGCAAAGGAACGCAAAGTTTTAATTATCCCTCTTTAACTTGGCGTTCTTGGCTTCTTGGCGGTTCGATAATCATATTTCCTTTCAACAAGGCTACAGGGAAGTGTTGGAGTGCATCACCAACCAACATAATTTTATCAGTGTTGACCATTTCCCCAGTAATGGTATCTTGCCAAACTAAAGGCGCATCTGGTGGTAACTGAATATATGTATCATCCCAGACTTGCTGATTTAAAGGATATTCTCCGGGTTGAATTAGGCTGGTAAAAAAGCGGGGTGCAATGGTAATCATTATCTGATGATTATAAACCCTCGCAAAAGCAATGATATGATCTGCAAACTTTCCCCCAACTTCTAAAGGTAAATAGTCACCTTGTTGAAAAACGGTGATGTTTTCTCTTCTAGCTTTTAAAGCTTGGGCAATGAGAAATAGTTTTATTCTACCATCTTCCTTCGTTACTAATAATTCATTGATCAATTTTAAAATATCAGTTTCGGCTTGTTCCTTAATAGCTTTAAGATGAGACTGTCGCAATTCAAAATCAACCGGACGACGATTATCAGGATCAACCATACTGAAATCCCAAAGTTCAGTACCTTGATAAAAGTCGGGAACTCCAGGAGAGGTAATTTTTAATAAAGTCTGAGATAAGGAATTGAAAATACCATAGTAGGCTATCCGTTTCTGAAAAGGGAGAAATTTCTGCAAAAATTCATTGTCTTTTAAAACTGCTGAAACAAACTGAGTCAAAGCATTTTCATAAGTTTCATTAGGTCTTAGCCATGCGGTGTAAACTTTAGCTTCTCTAGCAGCTTTGAGGACATAATCTTGAATGCGTTGATAAAAGTTATTATACTCATGTTCAAAAAACGGAAATGCACCAATCAGCATCTGATAAAATTGATATTCATCATTTCTATCTGGCTTATCTAAACTTTTATTTACACTGGTTTTATGATGATGATTAATTTCACAAAATGCGTAAACTTGTGTTTTCCATTCTTCGGGAATTTCTGACAAAACATTTAATCTGGCGCGGATATCTTCACCTCGTTTAGTATCATGGGTGGAAGTAGCATTCATTGAGTGTAACCAATGGGTTTTTCGCTGCTGATTAAAGTTGTGAAAATCTGGAATACTCACGCCAAAGTTATCGGGATTTCCACCAACTTCGTTTAAGGAAATAAAGCGGTTATAAACGTATAAAGCTGTATCTTCCACTCCTTTAGCCATTAATGGTCCAGTATATTGCTGTAGTCGCATGACAAAATCAAGCCATTGCTGTTGATCCTCTGGTGTGAGATAATTTTCATATTCGAGTAACAGCAATTTTTCAATGAAGTTTAATTCATGGTGCAGCAGGGGAAGATTGGATTTTGCTTGTTGAATTACATCTTGAATATATTCACGGTCTGCTGGTAATATACCGTCTGAATTTGTGTATGTTCGATAAATTGGGAAGAGAGTTAGGACTTCTGCGATCGCACGTTTTAAGCCATTAATGGTAAAATCATTACCGTAACGATGTTTGCTGGCTATTTTCTTTAAAATATAAGTTAAATTATCAATATCTCCGGCTAAATTTCTTTCTAAAATTAAATGCTTCTTCTCAATAGCAAGTTGTTGATAATCTGTTCTAAAACCCGTCAAATTCCAGTAAATTTGTGTAAAAGCTTCTTGGTTTGCAGTTTGACAAAAACTACTATTCAGATAATTTAAGAAATCATAACCTGTAGTTCCTTGAATTGACCAGTGATGAGGTAATTCTTCCCCCGGTTCCAAAATCTTTTCGACGGTAATATATAGATCACCTACTTTTTCTTTGAGTCGCTGTAAATATTGACTTGGGTTATAAAGTCCATCAATATGGTCAATTCGTAAACCAGTAATTTTATTTTCTTGGACAAACTTAGTAATCAAAGCATGGGTTTTTTCAAATACCTGGAAATCTTCTATATTTACAGATATTAATTCATTGACTGTAAAAAACCTCCTGTAATTAATCTCTTCTGCGCCGACTTTCCAAAAAGCTAGGCGGAAAAATTGTTCTGAAAGTAAACTATCTAAAAGATTAAAGCTTTCTGGTTTACCTTGTTCACCATTAAACAGTTTGAGGTTTTCGTCAATAAATCTTTGGACTTCTGTATTATCTGTATAAAGTTCCCATAACAACCCTTTGACAAAATCTATTTGGTCTTGTCTCTCTTTGGGGGTAGCATCAGCAGGTATATGTTTTACCATATAAAGAATACCAAGTAATCTCACAAATATAGGATTATTTCTCCCTAATATCTGAGATAATTTCCCAATATTCTGATTCAGAAATATCGCGTAAGATGACAATTTAAGGGGAAATCTAAAATCATAATAATTCACACTTAAGCCACTTTGATGATATTTGAGTTGAATTTCTCCATTTTCTAAGGATTCACCGTAAAAATTACCAAGTAAAGGTGCTAGAATGGGTTGTTGGCTATGACTACTTTCATTGTTTATGTGGGAATTCCAAGCAATGTCAAAGTAGTTAGCATAAGTGGAATTAACACCATTTTCGAGAACATCCATCAGATATTGATTTTGGCTATCATAAGCCATGTGGTTGGGGACAATATCTTGTAGCCAACCGATATGATGCTGTTTTAATTCTGCAACTAAAGCGGTAAATTCTTCTGGTGTTCCTAATTCTGGGTTTAATTGATTGGGGTCAACTATATCATAGCCGTGGGTGCTACCTGTTCTGGCTTTAAATATTGGTGATGCGTAAAGGTCGGATATTCCTAATTCGTGAAGATAGGTGATGATTTTTTGGGCTGAGTTAAAATTAAATTGGGTGTTGAATTGAATGCGATAGGTTGCTTTTGGTATTCGCATAGGGATAATTAATTCCTTTTTTATCAAACCACAGAGGCGCAGAGTTCACAGAGAAGAAGCAGGACGCAGGGATAATTTTCTTGTAGGGGCGGGTTAACAGATATGACCAACTATGAACGATAATTTAAATAAACCCGCCCTAAGCGCAGGGTATACAGATGGTTTGATTTATCGGCTAATTACTTGCTTCTTTGTGTCTTCGTGTCTTTGTGTTTCACTCCATTCATAAACTACGAAACTGTGCGGAGGTATGGTTAATTCTTTCTGTGAGTTGACTGTTTCTGGTAAATTGGAACCTTTACCTAACCATTTTTTACCCGCAGAATCTAAAATTTTACGCCAATTATTGTTTGTCATTTCTGGCTGAAATGTTATTTCACTACTGTGAAAATTGATGGCACAGAATATTTGATTTTCTGCGCTATATTTAAACCAGGTAATTAGTTTTTTGTCTTCATTACAACCGATTTGGATATTTTCTCTTTCGCGTTTCAATAAGGCTGGGTTTTGGTTGCGGATTTGAATCAGTTTTTTGTAAAAAGATAATAAAACTTGATGTTTACCTGATTGGCGTTTATCCCAATTTAGTTTACAATTGTTAAAAGTCTCAGGTGATTCTGGGTCTGGTGGTTCTCCTTGGGAATGAAAGGCGAAAAATTCTTGTTTTCGTCCTGCTCTAACTGCTTTAATTAAATCTGGGTCTGAGTGACTGACAAAATATGTAAAGGGCGATTCTTCACCATATTCTTCTCCCATAAATAACAGGGGAATGTAGGGAGAAAGTAATATTACGCCAGCAGCTAATTTTAAAGCTTCAAAGTCTACTAATTGCGATAATCTTTCGCCTAAAACTCTGTTACCTATTTGGTCATGATTTTGGCTGGCGACGATAAATTGAGAGGGCGAGCGATCGCCTGCATAATTTCCGTGGTATCGTTGGCGATAATGGGAATATTTCCAGTCGTAAACAAAGCTGTCTTTGTAGGCTTTGGCTAAATGTTCACACTTGCCAAAATCTTGATAATACCCAGTGCGATCGCCTGTCAATAAACTATATAATGAATGATGAAAATCATCACTCCATTGAGCATCAATTCCATAACCACCTAACTCAGAAGGGCGAATGATGCGGGGGTCATTTAAATCACTTTCAGCAATTAAATAAAGTTTGCGTCCCTGTTGCTGAGAAAGTGTAGCCACATTTTCTGCAAGTTCAGCTAAAAAGTGTTTTGCACCCAAATCGTAAATAGCATGAATTGCATCTAAGCGTAAAGCATCAATATGAAATTCGCCTAGCCAATACAGTGCATTTTGAATAAAAAATTGCCGGACATTATCACTATAAGCATCATCAAAATTAATAGCACTTCCCCAAGGAGTCCGATAGGTTTCTGTCACATAAGGGGCGAAGCGACTTGTATAATTACCTTCGGGGCCAAAGTGGTTATAAACCACATCTAAAATTACAGCTATTCCTTGTTGGTGACAAGCATCAACTAATTGCTTTAACTGATTTAGTCCACCATAAGAATTCTGCACAGCAAAGGGATATACACCATCATAACCCCAATTACGTTTCCCTGGAAATTGCGCCACTGGCATAATTTCAATGGCATTTATTCCTAACTCTCGTAAATCTGAAAGTCGGGGAATAATGGCTGCAAAAGTTCCTTCTGGGGTAAAAGTACCAACGTGTAACTCATACATAATCATGGCTTCTAAGGGAACACCAGACCAATTTGTGTCACTCCAAGGAAAGTTATGATTTATAACTTGAGAAGCATTATGTACATCGATAGGCTGAAAATTTGATGCAGGGTCAGGTCGGGATTCCTTACCATTTAATTGATAGAAATAACGGGTTCCTGGTTCAATATCGCTAGCGGTAACTTGCCAATATCCCCCTTGTTTGCACATCGGTATTAAGCGTTGATAAGGAGAGACAATTTCTAAGGCGACGGTTTCTAAATTTGGTCCCCAAACTGTAAATTTACAAATACCTTCACCTAAATAATGAGCGCCAATTTTCATGGTAAATGCTGAGGACTAAACAGAATGATGCTAATTTAAATTTAACTCGGTAATGATACTTTTAATTCCATCAGTGGGAGGAAGCATTATTTAAACAGTTAGGTAATTAGAGGTAAATTTATGTAAACTTATTAAGTGTTTAACATAACAAGTTGCGAAATATCAAGATATCCAATTGATCGGATAATTTTGGTATGTGAGCATTGGAAGTTTAATTAGAAAATAATAAATATCTATCTGAAGACTGTAATAGTAATATAAATAAATTTTGTAATATTAGTACGAATGTTTTTAATATCTAGTTGGGAAATAACTAGCTATAAAAATGAAAGAATAAAAGTTAATAAACAATGGGGCGGTAATTAGATAAATAGAAAAATTCACTAAATCAAATGAAAATTTGCCCTAAATTAAGCACTTAAGGAGAAAGCAATATGCCACGACCGATTAGAAATTCAGTCATCGTGATTACAGGTGCATCAACCGGTATTGGACGTGCCACAGCGCTGGAGTTTGCCAAACAGCGCGCCACCTTGGTGTTAGCAGCGCGCAATGAGACAGCTTTAGAAGAAGTCGCCCAAGAATGCCAACACTTGGGTGCAACTGCTGTAGCTATGCGAACTGATGTCAGTAGAGAGTCAGCAGTTCAAGACTTAGCACGTAGTGCGATCGCTAATTTTGGGAGAATAGATGTATGGGTGAATAATGCCGCCGTCAGTTTATTTGCCCGCTTTGAAGAAGCACCCCCGGATCTTTTCCGTCAAGTCATTGAAACAAATTTATTTGGTTACATCTACGGGGCGCGGGCTGTACTACCACACTTCCGGGAACAAGGTAGCGGTAACTTAATCAATGTTTCTTCGGTGGTTGGCGCAACTGGTCAGGCATACACCAGCCCTTACACTATCAGTAAATATGCCATTCGTGGTCTATCCGACTCTTTACGAATGGAATTGTATTTAGATAATGCTAAGGATATTCATGTCTGCACAGTATTACCAGGTTCTATAGATACACCAATTTTTCAACACGCAGCTAATTACACTGGTCGTCAACCCAAAGCCATGTCCCCTGTATACCCAGCCAAAGATGTAGCCGAGGCTATTGTGGGGTTAGTGGATAAACCAGAGCGAGAAATTGTCGTCGGTCAAGCTGTATACCTGATGCTTTTGCAGAAAACCTTAGCACCTGACCTGTTTGAACCGATGATGGCCAAGCAAGTTGACCAGGATCATTTTCAGGATCACAAACCAGCCCCCCTCACTGATGGCAATGTATTTGAGCCGATGCACGACTATACAGGCATCAGTGGTAACTGGATAGGTACTGGTGGTATGACATCCCAAGACGTTTGGGATATGGCTAGAGAAACAGCACAGAAAATTGGGTTACCTCTTTCTTAAATGAGTGCTGAGTGCTGAGTGGGTAGGGGCGGGTTCAAAAGTCAGTCTGTGGTTCGTCAAAATCCTTATTAAACCCGCCCGTACAGGAGTGCTGAGTCAGGAAAAATAGATATGAGTCTACATAAGGGGAGATTTCAGAGTCAATATACCATCATTGATGGTTTATCGATGCACGCGCGGGTATCAGCCGAACCAGCAGATGCACCTGTAGTAATTTTAGTGCATGGACTTGTGGTTTCCAGTAGTTACATGATGCCGACTGCGGAATTACTAGCACCTGACTACCGAGTATATGCACCGGATTTTCCTGGTTACGGTAAAAGCGATAAGCCACAGCACACGCTGGAATTGTCTGAATTAGCAGATAGTTTGTGTAAATGGATGGATGCCATCGGCATTCAACGCGCCACCATGCTGGGTAATTCCTTCGGTTGTCAAATTATAGTTGAATTTGCTGTCCGTTATGGCGATCGCATCGAAAGAGCAATATTACAAGGGCCAACCATTGACCGTCACGCCCGCACTTTACCGCAGCAGATGTGGCGTTTACTACTCAATTCTCCCCTAGAAGACCCATCCCAAGCTCCCCTTCAGGCTTACGATTATTGGCAAGCTGGATGGCCGCGCATTGTCCGCACTGTTCAAATAGCACTCGCAGACCGCATTGAGGAAAAACTCCCATATATGCACGTACCGACATTAGTTGTACGTGGCAAAGAAGACCCAGTTGTACCACAACAGTGGGCGGAGGAAGTGGTGCAGCTTTTGCCAAATGCTCGACTGGTAGTCATTCCCGGTGGTGGACATACCCTGAATTACAGCAGACCCCTAGAATTAACCCGCGTCACTCGCGCCTTTATAGAAGCTAAAGACTTCCAAACAAAAAAACACTCAATCACCTAAGAGACCTCCACAAAAATAAATGCCCAATTGTCATTGCGAATGGAGCGAAGCGAAATGAAGCAACCGCAAAATCTTGGGATTGCTTCGCTACACTCCGTTTCGCTCGCAATGACAGCTTTTGGATCAATCATTCTGTGGAGTTCTCTAAAAAAACCTCTCAAAATCTCTTTCCTCTGTGTCCTCTGCGCCTCTGCGGTTCGTTTTGCCCTTCCTAGATCAGGAGAAATTAAATGCAAACGCCCATATATAACCGAATGTTGGCTTCTTTCATGGCACAATTCCGAGTAGCTCCCCCTTACATTGCCGGATTTGACTCTGGTACAGCCATGCTCCGCGCCACTGCCGCTTACCTTCGCGGTGATGATTTTCCGGGAATGGGGACATTGCCGACTGCTATAGAGCCAATTGCCACGGCTTTGAGTCAGTTACCTCGACAAGCTAAAGAATTAATCTATACAGTTGGTAGTGCCGGGGAATCAATCCCACCGGGACGATTGGGTGATGTCAGTTCTGAGGTAGTCTCAGAGTGGATGACCAGTGAATATCCCCAAAATGAATATCAGGCTGTAGCCATTGGTTCGGCTAGTGGGGCGCTAGTGCATCTGTGTGCAGCCCTGGGTATGCCTTGGCTACCCCAAACTTTTTTGATTCCTGTGCTGTATCCAGAATTGCATCCCGATGAGCCAAAAAAGGCGATGGAGTGGGGTAGACAGAACGCCCAGCCCCTTCTGGATGCCAATCCTGACTTGCAATTGCATCATATGTATGACCCCAGTCAAGACCGCTTGACTTTGCGGGGGATGACTTACTTTAGAGTCAAATATTTACGTTTGAGTTCAGCTTATAAGCGCTTTTTAGAGAAGAATTTACCCAGAGGTGGGACAATTTTTATTGTAGAGTGTGAACTGAATTGGCCGACAACCCGCATAGGCGATCGCCATTTGTTCCAGTTTGGGGCGTTGGGTGGGTTGACAGCAGAAGAATACCATCATGGCAGCGATCGCGTCACTCATTACTTAGAAAAATATCAGTCACATCGGCGACATTGGGATGCACCACTACCAGATGGAATAAGTCCGGAAGCAGAGTGGGGCTTTGAAGCTAGTTTACGGCAAGATGTGGAAAACTTTGCACGCGATCGCGGTTATCATATCCGGCGGATTATCTTTCCAGAACCAGAACACCTAAGTCCTTTCGTCGCAGAATTTTATCGTTGGTGGTACAAACAACGGGGAATCATTGCTAATCGGTTGCTAGTAGAATCATTTGTGTTGCTAGAACCAATGTGGACTTTACGTACTGGTTCAGTCCCATTCTGGATGACGTTTAATATGGAACCTTCCCTAGATTGGATTAAAAATTATCTAGCCGAAGCTGACATATATGATGAGATTTTCATGATTCTCTTCTCCCACGGCGTGGAATCAGTGGGTTTACCTAGCATCACCCAATGGCGCGAAGTCTTCAAATACGCACGTCAGCGCGGTGAATTTATCGGCATGGTAGAGGAAGATTTCCCCCGCAATTTTGCCACACTAATTCGTTATTATACCGACCTCAAACGTAATATTTCAGCCCGTTACCCAGTCCCAGGTACACTGAGTTTAGAACGATTAGACCAGTTTATTCAAGAAATAGGCGATCGCTTCCCCGTACAATGGCAATAATAATTATTCATTTATAGCCCCCTCCTCGCTTGCCTACGGTGTACACACAAGTGATCTGATCCCCCTAAATCCCCCTTAAAAAGGGGGACTTTGATTCTAATTCCCCCCTTCTCAAGGGGGGTTAGGGGGGATCGAAACGCTGTTAGGCAAATTGATAAGACTTGTGTGT
>PWQB01000131.1 GCA_003556955.1 Nostocaceae cyanobacterium CSSed10_463m | reverse complement strand
TTCCCATACAGGTATTTCTTCTGCAACATTACGTTTTTCCCATTTCGCTGTCCCTGTGGGAAATGTGCCATCTGCGGGTAATGCACTCACGGGTAAATCATCACCATGCCATACCATGATTTCACCGAGGACATCCCGGATAAATTCCGGCGCACTGTCTAGCAATTTTGGATTTTGGATTTTGGATTTTGGATTTTGAATTGTTTGGGGGATATCTACTTTATGCAAGTTAGTCAGCGTGTTGTCTACTGCTTGCAAGTTTTTTTGGACAACATCTGTGCCTTTTTTACCATAAGTCTTTTCAATGGCTTTTTTAATTTTGCTAATGGCTTCGGCTTGGGGTAAAACACCAGCTAAGGCAAAAAAGCACACTTGCATAATGGTGTTAATTCTACCACCCATGCCACTTTCACGGGCGACTTGGTTAGCATTAATGATGTATAATTTCAGGTGTTTATCAATAATTTGCTGTTGTACTTTTTGGGGTAAATTTTCCCAGACGCTATCAGCATCATAAGGACTATTTACTAATAAAGTTGCTCCAGAAACCGCATCTTTCAAAATATCTATGCGTTCTAGAAAACCCCAGTGATGACAACCAATAAAATTAGCTTTGTCTATGAGGTAAGTTGAACGAATTGGCTGGGGACCAAAGCGCAGGTGCGAAACTGTCATTGAACCCGATTTTTTGGAGTCGTATACAAAGTAACCTTGGGCGTAGTTGTCGGTTTCTTCGCCAATAATTTTAATCGAGTTCTTATTAGCACCCACTGTCCCATCGGAACCTAAGCCATAGAACATGGCGCGAACAACGTTATCTGGTTCGGTGGAAAAGTTGGAGTCAAATTTGAGGGATGTGTGGGTAACGTCGTCATTAATACCAATAGTAAAGTGATTTCGCGGTTGCGGTTGGGCGAGATGATCAAAGATGCTTTTTACCATTGCTGGGGTAAATTCCTTGGAGGAAAGACCATAACGCCCACCAATAACCTTCGGAGTGCTGAGTGCTGTTAGCGGTAGCGGGGCGTTTAGCCCGTGCTGAGTGCTGAGTGAAGAGTTAGAATGCGTTTGTCCTACTTCCCAGGCTTCATGGATAGCAGCGACTACATCTAAATATAAGGGTTCGCCGGCGCTTCCTGGTTCTTTGGTGCGGTCAAGGACGGCGATCGCCTGTACACTGTTTGGTAAGACTGCAATAAATCTTTCTACATCAAAGGGGCGATATAGGCGCACTTTTACCACTCCCACCTTTTCCCCTTGGGTGTTGAGATAATCGACTGTTTCATGGACTGTTTCACAACCGGAACCCATGAGAATAATTACTCGTTCCGCATCACTCGCGCCGTGATATTCATAGATTTGGTAATGTCTCCCTGTGACTTCTGCAAATTCATCCATGAGACGTTGGACTATAGCGGGAGTGGCGTTGTAGTAGGGGTTTGCACCTTCACGGGATTGAAAGTAAACATCAGGGTTTTGGGCTGTTCCTCGCAATAGGGGACCGTCTGGAGTCAGGGCGCGATCGCGATGGGCTAAAATTAGATTTTCATCAATAAGCGATCGCAATTGCTCATCTGACAATAACTTGATTTTTTGGACTTCATGTGATGTTCTAAAGCCATCAAAAAAGTGCATAAATGATACACGAGTTTCCAAGGTAGCCGCTTGGGAAATCAGCGCAAAATCATGGCTTTCCTGGACTGAAGCAGAACACAGCAAGGCAAACCCTGTAGCACGGGATGCCATGACATCACTATGATCACCGAAAATTGATAAGGCGTGAGTGGCGAGGGAACGGGCGGCGACATGAACCACAGCGCTAGTTAGTTCACCGGCAATTTTGTAGAGGTTGGGTATCATCAACAATAACCCCTGGGACGCTGTGAAGGTGGTACTCAGGGAACCGGTTTGTAATGCGCCATGTACCGCAGCAGCAGCGCCGCCTTCACTTTGCATCTGGACGACGCTGGGTATAGTATTCCACAGGTTGGGCTGGTTTGCGGCTGACCAAGTATCTGCCCATTCACCCATTGCTGAGGAGGGGGTGATAGGATATATGGCAATTACTTCGTTTAATTTGTAAGCAACACGGGCTACAGCTTCGTTCCCGTCAATGGTTGCAAAGGTTTTGTTCATGTTTTTTGGGTTTTTGTTTGTGGCGGTCGCTTGGTTACAATAAAATTAAATATATTAATTAGTAGGCAGTTTTTATATTTTATGTTTGAGGGATTTTTGTATCTATTTAATATTAGTTATGTACTCAGGATTTTTGGGCTTTTGTTGGTAAGGGTTTGAGGTTTTTTTTTCTGGTTTATGGGGGGGAGGGATGAGAGTTTTTTTAACGCAGAGGTTCGCTAAGGTAAACGCAAAGGTACGCGGAGAGGATCTTACTTGGGGATGGGAGGTTTTAGTTTTTAATATGCCATTTGTGGGATTGGGAAAATATAAATACTGTGTTAAGAACAGTACAGATATCTTGAAGTAAAACAAATGGAAATCGGTATGCAAAAGATTACAGAAATGCTGGCGGAAGTTGAGCAGTCAGAGTTTAAAATGGGGATAAAGAATGATGCTTGTCGTTCTAAGTTTTTGATTCATCCTGATTCAACTGCAAAGGTTTGTCTTTTTTTGCATGGTTTTACAGCAGGCCCTTATCA
>PWQB01000023.1 GCA_003556955.1 Nostocaceae cyanobacterium CSSed10_463m | reverse complement strand
TCGCAAATAAAACCAGTTTTCCTATCAGCAATCACCTCTCTCACAGCACCTAAATTAATCGCAATTACTGGTGTCCCTGTCGCCATTGATTCAATCATCACCAAACCAAAAGGTTCTTGCCAATTAATCGGAAACAGAGTCACAGCAGCATTTCCCAGCAGTTCAGCTTTTTGGGCGTGATTGATTTCGCCCAAATATTCAATTTGCTGACCATCAATATGGGGGAGAATCTCTTGTTGAAAAAACCGAGAATCATCAACATCAACTTTTCCTGCCATTTTCAATCGCCAACCAGTTTGTTTAGCAATGGCGATCGCCTGTTGTGGCCCCTTCTCTGGAGAAAAGCGGCCTAAAAATGCTAAATATTGCGGTTCCTGTGGTTGGGCTACAAATGGATAATCATTAGTTTCTATGCCGTTATAAACCGTAGCTACATAGTTTAATTTGATTTGACGCTGGGCTTTGCTAATGCTGACATAAGGTTGTTGGTGATGGTATCTAAAGACTTTTTGGTTATCTTGAGTAAAACTGTTATGCAAAGTATGGATGGTGGGTGTTGATACCAAACTTGCCAAAGGTAAGGCCCTGATTCCTACATGAGAATGAATAATATCGAACTTTGCAGCGTGTTGGTAAACTTGGCTAAGTTCTAAAGTTTCATACCCGGCATAATCTTGAACATATTTGTCCAAGCGCAATGCCAGGGGATAAACTGCCTTTAAATCAGCCAAGGTTTGGGAGTCACCAGAAGCAAACAAAGTAACTTCATGACCGCGACGAACTAATTCATCGGTTAAGTGACTCACTACCAGTTCAATTCCTCCATAACTAGGAGGCGGAACTCGTTCCCATAAGGGGGCGACTTGAGCGATCTTCATAAAGTTGTTTCGGTTCAGCCGAGAAAATATCCTGCAAAGCAAGTAATATTCTCTTATGAAAAACCAGAGGATTGATACTTACTTTTTTCAGATTTAAATTAACCTCATTTACTCTGGGAAGGGCAATTTTGGTTAACCGTACCTTCAACCACTACCAATACATTTTAAAACATTAACAATAGCTACTCAGCAGCTACACTTTTAAAATATAGCTTAGGTTTGAGCAGTTTCATCTACCTTGGGGATCATGGAAATATGATAGTTTTTGGTAGCTAAACTGACAAAAAAATAGTTTTTGTAGCTGAGAATACTAAAATTAAAATAGAGTATCAATTTTTCTTAAGTTACAGTTAACCAAAATGGATAATTTAGGTCAAAATTAAACAATTGTTAAAACATAACTTATTAAAAATTAATATTATTTTTCCCCACTGAAAACTCAAAAATGAAAATTGCCACTTGGAATGTTAACTCAATTCGGACTCGCCTAGAACAAGTGAGATTTTGGTTAAGCGAAAATCCCATTGATGTTCTTTGCTTGCAAGAAACAAAAGTTGTAGATGCTGATTTTCCGCGATCGCCTTTTGAAGAATTGGGTTATCATGTTTATTTTTCCGGACAAAAAGCTTATAATGGCGTAGCCCTGATTAGTCGCCAACCACTTCTGGATGTTAGCGCCGGTTTCACCCCCATTCTGCCCAACCTTGATCCACTGTGGGATGAGCAAAAGCGAGTAATTACAGGCGTAATTGACGGCATTCGCATTGTAAACTTATATGTACCTAACGGTTCCGCAGTAGGAAGCGAGAAATACGAATTTAAACTGCGCTGGCTGACAGTGCTAAGAGAGTACTTACAAACCCTTTTACTGTCACATCCGGGAATTTGTATGTGTGGTGACTTCAACATCGCCCTAGCAGCCGAAGACATACACGAAAACGCAAATCCAGACAATCATATAATGTCATCAGAACCAGAACGCCAAGGCTTACGAGATATTCTAGAATTAGGATTTGCAGATGCCTTTCGCAAATTTACCACCGAAGGCGGACACTACAGTTGGTGGGACTATCGCGCCGCCGGCTTTAGACGCAATCGGGGTTGGCGAATTGACCATCATTATCTCACCCCCATGCTGTACGAACGCGCTAAAAGCTGCATAATTGACATTACCCCCAGAAAATTACCCCAACCTAGTGACCATACTCCAGTAATCGTCGAATTTTAGATTAGGGTGTAGATGGAATTCATCACCGAAAATCCTTATGTTTCTGGTAACTGGAGCAACGGGAGGAATTGGTCGCCGAGTTGTGCGACTCCTACGCCTAGAAGAAAAGTCAGTGAGGGGATTTGTCCGCCTCACTTCGCGTTATAACGAGTTAGAACACCGAGGAGCAGAAATCTTTATCGGTGATTTGCGACGAGATCAGGATATTGCTAAAGCTTGTCAGGGTGTGGAGTACATTATCAGCGCCCACGGTTCTGATGGTGACTCCTTATCTCTGGACTATCGCGCCAATATTGAACTGATCGATCAGGCTAAAGCTCATGAAGTCAAGCATTTTGTATTTATTTCTGTACTGGGAGCAGAACGAGGCTATGAAGATGCTCCCGTATTCAAAGCTAAACGAGCAGTAGAAAAATATCTAGAAGCTAGTGGCTTGAATTACACAATTTTACGCCCATCTGGATTAGCATCTAATTTACTGTCATTAGCAGAACAATTTCGGGAAACAGGTTTGTATTTGCTGATTGGTGATCCTAAAAATCGGACTTCGGT
>PWQB01000739.1 GCA_003556955.1 Nostocaceae cyanobacterium CSSed10_463m | reverse complement strand
TCTGAAAATTTCGCAACATTCAATAATTCCTTATCTAGCAGTTTTACATCAATTTTTATGTATTTGAACCACATCTGTCGTAGGGGCGCAAGGCCTTGCGCCCCTACCGTGTGGTCTATTTACCTGAAAATACTTGTAAATATCAAATTCATATCCCCCTCCTCGCTTGCGGGGAGGGGCTAGGGGTGGGGTTTCTATTCGCCCCGGATTCTACAAGCTGTTCATACTTAAAGAAACCAGGATTAAGAATACCGCAAGGGTCATATTTCCGTTTCAAATCATTGACAGTAGACCAGTAATTTCCGAATTGCGATCGCCATCTTGGCAAATCAAAATCCGCCCACGTCGCCATATATCTTTTACCACCCATTTGGAAAGCCAAATCAGTCAATAAATTTAACTGCTCCAGCACAGGTTGAACCTGAGATTTAGGAATAGTCGGATACATTCCCAAACCGATAATTAAATCATCATCAGGTAAAGGAAACATAGGCATTTTATGCTTACCAGAATTGAGACAAAATGAACCTATAGGTAAAGTGCGGAAATCCAAAAAACTAGGTACACGTTCAAGAGCAATATCAATAAAATCCTTTGCCCTAGATCCTGGTAAAAGTATATCAATCCAAGTATTAGCAGTATTTACAGGATGAGGAACCTGACCTAATGGTTGAATGAACTGCTCAAAAGTCAAATCTTCTGTGTGGATATGACGATAAAATTTTAAATCAGCCAGCAATTCAGCATTATTTATTTCATTTACCGCATCAACTTCCAGAGTAATTTGCATTCTGTAAAACCATTGAATTAACGGTTTCATCTGATTTGCTTTTCTACTTATTCCTTGTAAGCAGGGTGAGAATAAAGATACTAAACCATCTATCTCACCTTTTGCAACCAGCCAACGCGCATCATATAAAAGTTTATCTAAATCGTCATAGCAAAGAAAATAACTGCGCGTATAAGGGCGATACTTTCTTAAACGATTTTTGACTTTAGTAATGATACCAAACTGACCATAACCACAAAGCACATGATTAAAAAGTTCGCTATTTTCTTCTGGCGTACACCAAACAATATCACCAGTACCCGTAACAACTTCTAAACCCAAACAATTATCAGCTTGAGAACCGTAACGAAAGGAACTCAAACCCAAACCAGCCGCAGAGAGAGTTCCCCCCAAAGTCACCTCAAAGTTATTAGTAAGAACAGGTGGAATTACACCATGAGGAATAGCAGTATCAACAACTTGCTTCCAAGTCACACCAGGATCAGCTTGAAACCAAAGTTCATGAGGATGAAATTCATCAACTTGATTAAGACTCCTCATATCCAAAAGAATGCCATCTTGATTCAAAGATTGACCACTTAAAGAATGTCCCGCAGCCCGTGAAGAAATCGTTAAATCTTGTTTAGCAGCATATTTAATTGCTTCCGCAATATCACGCGAATTTTGGGGGCGAATCACAACTTGAGGCTGTCTTTTAACAATATTCCCAAAATCCTGAGAAACTGCTTCTAACTCTGATTCCTTATTACTAACTTCGCCGGAAATAATTTGTTGTAAATCGGTGATAATGTTGTTCATGATTTTAGGGTTTTGTGCGTGATTAATATTTTGAATAAAACCACAGAGACGCAGAGGACACAGAGGAATAAAAAATCAGATTTTTAACTGATGTGGGGTGGGCATCTTGCCCGCCCTTGTTGAGGCTATGAATACTAGTTTAATAAACGCATTTTCAGCATCTTAAAACCAACCTTAAACAAACTAGGAATCAATCCCATAAAAGAAAAAACACGAGATATCACCTGAGCGACATTATTTTGAGTATCTATCTTAGCCCTTAGTAAATTATCTGCATTTCTTTCATACTTAAATACACAAACACAATCACCCTCAGCTTGTTTACTCAAAATTGCCGCCTTTATTCCCGGAAAAGCCCTTTTAGTAGCCTCTTGTTCCATCTCACAGAACACACGACAAGGACTATCAAAACCGTATTCTTTAGCGATAGATAAAACGGGACAAACCCTTTGAATTTCTAACGCTGCATCTGTGCCATTTTGAGAAACATCTACCACATCCATTACAAAGCCCATCAAACCTAGTAACGGCGCAGCTTGGGTGAAACCTTTGGCTAAGGTATTGTGATCAATGAAAGTACCCATCAACGCCTTTTGTTGTTCAGGATATTTTTCCATCATCTCTTCAAAAGCGGCTGCGTCTCCTTTTTCTGCAACCAGATTTTTGTATTTTTGAAATCTCTTTCTAAACAAATTCACGGCTTTAGATTCATCTAGATTGATGATATCTTCCATGCGGAGATTCCCTGTAACCAGTTCCTTTTTCATGCTCATTTTTATGGTCATACTATTAAGATGGAATAACGAACCACCAAGCCGCCAAGAACGCCAAGTAAGAGAGCGAATATTGGTTAGTTACAAGTTGATAAGGATTGGTGTAAATAGGGTTTTACATACTTGAGTAGATACAAAGGCATATTATCCAAACTAGGACATATTTACAAGCATTAAGAAAGGATAATGCAATGTCTATTTCTAGTTCGCTGGTAATATATGTATCTTGTGTTGTTTGATTCAAAGTGATATTTTTTGACATTACCTGTAATGGCTGTGTGTAGGTTTGGTTGCGAGTGTTGAATAAACTTTTAGCTATTGATTGTCTGATGTTGAATGACTTGGACTTTCTCATTGCAGCGTCACCTTTATGAAAGTATCTCTCAGTTACAATCAACAGAAATTCATAGCCACTTACGAGGATTTCTTAAAACTTCTTTCAACATGGCTTCTTTACTACCAGGAATAGGTTGATCATCGTATTCCCAGTTAGCAGCAGGAGGCATACAATTAAACACACTTTTCTGCTTCACCATACCACTGGCTAAACCAAAACGAATGCCGCGATCGCACGATAAAATAAACTCCACATATCGCCCACGGACTAGATGTTGCCAATACTTGTTTTCCTCTGTAAAAGACATATCTTTACGTCTTTCTAAAATAGGCATATAAGCCGGGAGAAAAGCATTAGCACAATTAGTTACTAATGACAACAGCTTTTCGGGACTTTCGTGATTTAAATTGTCAAAGAAAATTCCACCGACACCTCGATGTTCGCCACGATGTGGGATGTGGAAATATTCATCACAGGCATTTTTAAAACGGGGGTAATAAGCAGAACCATACTGATCACAAACATCTTTATGCACTTGATGAAAATGAACAGCATCTTCCTCAAAAAGATATGCAGGTGTTAAATCAGCACCGCCACCAAACCACCAATACACAGGCTGGTTAGCATTACGAATCTCGAAATAGCGATAGTTAACATGAGCCGTGGGAGCCATCGGGTTATGAGGATGGATGACAAAGCTAGAACCTGTAGCAAAAAAGCGGTTCCCTTTGTTAGTAGTCATTTTATCGGCTGCATTTGTAGCCAGAGCGCCTGATTTTTCAAAAGACATTCCTGGAGGTAACTCACCCTCTATGGCTACATAATTAACTCCTACCTTTTCCAACACATTACCATTGTGCAGAACCCGGTCAATATATATAGCGTCTTCACTACTTTCACCAACCGTCCAAAGTCCCTTTTGATCACGATTCCAAGACTGTTCAGAAAACTTTGTCCCATCTAACATTTCTAACGCTTGGCAAGTATTATCAAACATCTGTCTGAAAAACTTGTCGATTACCCCACGCATTGTTAGTTGTTGTATCAATGATTTTTCGAGGACATGGTTCATGATGGTCTCCCCACTATTAATGAAGTACGTCTATATATGTGTATTCATTTGCCAAAAATCATGAGTGCTACAAAACTGAAACCAACATAAAGTTTTTCGATTTCAAAACCGTATGCTTGCACTCAAAACAAATCTTTCTTATCTGTGGTTCCTAATCTCTTTCCTGCTGTCACTTCAAAGCATTACTTCACATCAACAACTTGCTGCTGTTTATCCTGGCTAGATGCAGAAAAATCAGCCTGAGACTTTTGCAGAAACTGACGAAAAGTAATATCTAAAGCATCAGCCGCAACATGAAGCTCCTCTGATATTTGCGGCATTGATTGAGAGTTTAAAGTTGAAACTACTACTGTATCTTCTTGGGCTAGTTTGTGGTCAATTTTTCTAAAGAAACCATCTAACCAAGGGAAGGGTAAAACATTGCGATATAAAACACGTTTGACACGAGTTCTATTTTCATCAATCGGTAGGTGAGCAACTAAAATTCCAAACTTGATATCAAATCTGTTACCGCGACCAATACTAATTTCTGCCAGAGTAACATTAGGTAGATATAAAGTCAATTTGGTTTTCAATTCTGGTCGTCCACCAAGTAAAAAGTTTAAGAAACTTTTCGAGTTACCTAAAGATTCATAATTAACTTGAGCAACTGCACCCCAATCAAACTTATCAACTTGATATTTAATAGTTGTATCAATGGGGATTCTCTGACCAAAAGATTGTTTATGAACTGCAATCACATGGGTAAAATCAAGATTAGCTTCCATGAGACGAGCATAGTTAGCATTATCTATACTGTCATCGTATACAGGACGCATCGTTGATACCATGTATTCGGGAAAAGTTGGTAAAGGAGGACGTTTTTCTGCTGGTAAATCTCCATAAAATAGCCAAACAAAACCATATTTTTCCTCAACTGGATAAGTAGGTACATGAGCTTTTTTAGGAATAGGCGTACCCGGTGGATTAGAAGGAATTTCTATACATTCTCCATCAGCTTGAAATTTCCAGCCATGATAGGGACAACGCAGACAATCTTTTTCAATCCAACCCAGAGAAAGAGCAGCACCACGATGAGGACATTGATCATTTAAAGCTACTATTTGTCCTTGAGAGTTGCGATAAAGCACAAATCTCTGATTGAACATCAAAACTTGCTTGGGCTTATTGGTAACTGCCGAGCTAAATTCACAAGCATACCAAAAGTTTTTTAACATATTTGTCTCCTATCCTTTTTAGATAACTTTTCTGAGGAATTTTATATCAGCTTCATCGCACCAAATTCACTTCATGACCATCAATTTTGAATCACAAATTATCTATTTTCGGATGTGAATCTTTTATCAATTGTAAGAATGTTGTAGGGGAATTGGTAGCGAGTTATCTGATGTAATTTTATTAGGCTGTAATCCCCAGCCCATATCTAAATATTTTTGATGAAGTTGCCGATATTGCAGGGTAAAAGCATCAGCAGAGACATGAACTTCTGTTGATAAATTATCAGGTATAACTTTGGGATATTGTGACTCACTAACAGTGCTGTCTTCCCCATTTATCTTAGTATAATACTTTAAAAATATCCCGTCTAAGGAAGAGTAGGGTAAGAAACTTCGGAAAATAATCCGTTTACTGATAGTTGTGTGTTCATCAACAGGGATATGAATAGCAAAATTGACAATTTTAATGCTATTGGAGCTAGTTTCCAGTTTAGTAATGTTAGGCAAGTAGAAGGTTAATTTGGAATTTATATCTGTACTTTTTTCTTTGAAGAACAGCTTAAATAGACCCTTGGGTTTAGTGTAATTTTTGTATTTACTTTTAGCACTAATCCCCCAGGCTTCATTTTGAATATCATAAATTTCAAATCTGGAATCTTTGCCAAATCCGGCTCCAAAAGAATTAGCGTGTACTATAGGTACATGGGATACATCTAGGGCATTTTCTACAACTCTAGTATAGTGCGTATTGACTGGAGAATTTAAAAATGAACGATGTAAATGGGGGTTATTAAATTCTGGTAAAGGAGGAATTGGGGGACGTTGTTCTGTGGGTAAATCTCCATAAAATAGCCAGATAAAACCATATTTCTCTTGTACTGGGTAGCTATTTACATTAGCTTTTTTCGGAATGGGTGTACTAACTTCATTAGAGGGAATTTGCACACATTTTCCATCAGCTTGAAATTTCCATCCATGATAGGGACAACGAATACAGTTATCTTCTAGCCAACCCATAGATAATGCTGCACCACGATGAGAACATTGGTCTTTCAATGCAACTACTTGTCCTTGAGAATTGCGATAGAGGACAAACCTCTGATTTAACATCGCAATTTGCTTCGGCTTTTTAGTAACAGCTGAACTAAATTCACAAGCGTACCAGAAGTTTTTTAGCATCCCTAATTTCCTAAACCTTGAATAAAAGTGTTGATTTATACTAAAACGCAGTCGAAGAAGACGGTGTTTCTGAAGTTGTGGCAAAATCTAACCGAATTTTTGGCTTGTCGTGAATGCTTTAGCGCTCAAATTTTTTTCCAGTAATTTGTGTACTTTGTGAAACAACAATCATGTAGGTTGGTTTTTATTAAAAGTCTTTTTTGCAGGATAAACTAGCCTAATATAGAGAAATTTAGCTGCTTTTGCTCTTTTGATATGTGTTTTTAGCATTTGACACTTTCTGGCTTCTATTGCCTTTGTTTTGTGTCACCCCTTGGAGAGAATTATTTCTCTTTCTTTGGGTATAGGTGATACTATACCAATGCACTGGTGCATTAGTCAACTAGTGAATAATTTTCCCCGATGAACCATTACACCAATAAACTAGTGAATAAGTTTATTAGCTGGAGTATAGTGTGGCACAAGGAGAAACTTCGATTCGGGTTTACTTACCCCCTGACATCAAAGACAGGTTTAAAACGATTTGCTTTTTTAAGGGACTGAATATGTCTGACGTTTCTGCTGAACTTATTGAAGACTGGTTAGCTAAAAATGAGATTGAACTGCCAAATTCTCGCAAAACCTCATCTGCGTCCACAATTAAAAAAAGTGATAAGTCAGCATGATTTAAGAAAGTTGATTCAATAACCTGCACCTCTAATTCGGTTTGTGCTTGGGTTGTGTAGTTTCACTGGGGTTGGAGGTCATCAAAGCAAGTCTATATGTATGCTAAAAATTTCTGAGATTTTTTAACTCAATTTGTAGCTAATGGGGTGACAACTATGGTTGAAAACCCTATCTAGCCACTGTTTAGTACTGAGTGCTGAGTGCTGAGTGCTGAGTGCTGAGTGGGTAGGGGCGGGTTTCAAGTAGTGAATCTGTGGTGCGTCGAAATCCTTAGTAAACCCGCCCGTACAGGATTGCTGAGTGCTGTTAGCGTTCGCGTAGCGTCTCGTAGAGAAGTGGGGCGTTAGCCCGTAGAAACCAAGTTGTGTTAGCTATATCCATCCCAGGCTAGAGGGAAGGTGTAATCTGAGAACAAGGGAAAATCTGTGTTTTCTTTACGGGTTTCTTCATCCAGAACTTTCACAACTTTGTTATAAATGTCTTCTGCTTGTTGTGGGGAATCGCCAATACTGGTTAATCCCAACTTGCCAAACTGCGAAAGACAACCCATGAGATGAAAAACTGTGCCTGTTTCTGTCCCACTATCAAAGTGCAGTCGGTGATGGGCGATAATATCCATTAAATCGTTGGGTAATAATCCCCGATATCGGTCTTTTTGCAGGTTGTCGGTGGCTATATAGTATTTTGGTCGCCCTTGCTGACTGTAAAATAACCCGGTGGAAAGGTCGTAGCGTCCATTTGTTAACAATTTCAGGGTCATGAAAGGATGAGTAGTCCCACCTTTTCGCAAGTTAATTTCAATGGCTTGAATGTCCCACTCACCATTTCCTTGATCAACGGTGATAAAATCTACGCCAAATCTTTCAAATGCGCCTTTTTCAGAGAGTTTTTTGCCGATTTGTAAACCCCATTGCTGCAATTGCAAGCGATAGCTGGAATCAGCCGGAAATCGACAACCAAGATAAATCTGTCCATCTGGACCACCGAGAATTTGATCATGGGTGGAGACAATTTCTACTTCACCTGTGGGTGTGATGCGTCCTTGGACACTTGGCGATCGCTTAATTTCTCCTTCTACAAATGCTTCGGCGATCGCACCCAACTCAGTAATCCGGTTGGCAAAATTTCCCCAAGTTTCGTGTGTGGATTGAAAACGCATGGTGGGGAAGCGATCGCTAATTGCGGCTACTGTTTGGCTATGAGATACTTTCCCCGGTGCTAGATCCATAATTGGTCTCAAATCTAGCAGTGCATTTCCTTCTCCAGAAATGCCTTCATTGAGTTTCACGACTATTCTTTGTAATGTCGGTTGGCGTTGCCATAAATTAGCCGCAACTTCTGCCAAATCTTGCTGATTACTCACCTTTTCGCTGCCATCTGGTAGGGGAACTCCACTTTCCACAAATATTTGCCGGCTACCACTTTTTGTCCCCCAAATCTGTAAATTTGGCGCAACAGCATACAATGGCACATTTAATTGTAGAGATAATTCTGCTTCTAAAAATGTGGAATTGTAGCAAGTCATAAATGATTTTTCTAGCCTCAATGCTTGGCGGATGCGCTCTAGCAGTCGAGGACGTTCTAAAATCTTGGCAGTTAGGGGTCTGAGAGAAGAGTCATAAGTGGAAAGCAACAGTAAGCGATTCCGCGCATGGGAAAAAGGAATGCCCGGTAATAGTTGCAAATAGTAATCAATCACACTAGGATGTAGAGGCATTGATGTGACGTAAATCAACCTAGTGCGGGGGTTTCGCAAACGCATTAAAGAGAATAATAATCTTTCTTCATAATGCTCACAGCCTTCGATTTTATGCAGTTCATGCTGGTCGATGCTGAGGGAGGGAATAATTAAAATATCCGCCTCACCATAGTCAAATAGCTCAAGGGTCGGCCAGCGATCGCATAAAGTTAACTGAAGATGGCGAAACTTATCAATTTTGTCTAATTCGGAAATATTCACCATCACCATAATCCCTCCCCTGTATTGATCCCCAATACGGCTATACTATTCTGGTATATACCAAAGCCGGTCACATATCGCTAATATGCAACACTTCTTTGAATGCTGTTAACGTAGTGGGGCGTTATATTCACCCAATTATTTGTAAATTTCTCTGTTTCCTGTAGTCTCCCTACCCAAGTAATTATAGCTACGCTAAGAAAGCGATCGCGCATCAAATTGGATGGCTATATTTGACGTATTTAACGGTATTTAGAGCTTATTTGAATGCCAATATTTTTTTTGAATTAATGTAAATAAACAAACATAAATAAATTGTTTGTATAGAGATGTTGCGTACTCAGTTTTGCTTGAGTTAGTTCGTCAATTCCCTTCTAAAATAAAAAACATTATCTAAAAAACTTAATTACTGTCCTTATTACTCATATTGGGAGAGAAATCATGGGTCGTCCAATAATTTTGGGAATTGTCGGTGATAGCGCCGCAGGTAAAACAACACTGACTAGGGGTATTGCTCAGGTACTAGGGCCAGAAAATGTGACGCTCATTTGTACAGATGATTATCACAGTTATGATCGTCAACAACGCGCAGAAATGGGTATAACCGCCCTTCATCCTGATTGTAATCATTTAGATATCATGCAGCAGCATTTATCGCTGCTACGCACAGGACAGCCGATTCTCAAACCTGTTTATAGTCATTCCACTGGGAAATTTGAGGCTCCAACATATATCAAACCCAAAAAGTTTGTTATAATAGAGGGTTTACTCGGTTATTCTACCCGTGCAGCCCGTGAGGCTTACGATGTAAAAGTTTATCTCGCACCTCCCGAAGAACTACGCGCCGAGTGGAAAGTGAAGCGAGATACTCAAAAACGGGGTTACACTGCCGAACAGGTACTAGCAGAGTTAGAAAAGCGTGAACCAGACTCAGCAAATTATATTCGTCCCCAGCGTCAATGGTCGGATATAGTGGTAAGTTTTTATCCCGCCAATGAAGAAGATGAGGACAACAACGGACATTTAAATGTGCGGTTGGTACTGCGACCAACAATCCCTCATCCTGATTTTACTTCAATTTTGAATTTAACTAACGGTAATTCTGAGTCAGCAGTTCGCTTGGGATTAGACAGGGATATGAGTAAACCTGTGGATGTATTGGAAGTTGATGGTCATGCAACTTTGGAACAGGTGAATAAGTTAGAGCATATATTATGTGAGGATCTGCCTTACTTACTCAATGTGTGCGATCGTGAAAGTAACCCAGAATTGGGCAAAGTTGCCGGCACAACTGGAGAAACATTGCAAAGTTATCCTTTAGCGCTGACACAGTTGATTATTACCTACCATATGCTCAAAGCAACACAAATGTATCAATAAGTAGGGAGTAGAGAGTGGCGAGTGGAAAGTAAACCTTGTCCATCATAAAAAATTGAGTTTTTGTCATTGCGACGTAAGGAAGCAATCTCACCATCTTGACTAAAAACTACAGTTTTCAAAGTAGACAAGGTTTAGTTCAATTAATTTAAAGACGATTTACCAAAAAACTGGGTTTAAAGCCCTGTCCACTTCGGCAAGCTCAGTGCGCCGCTTTTAGGACGGCTTTTTGCTATAATTGAATTGTCTTTTGTAGAATATCCGCCGATACAGGACGACTCAAACGAGTGAAACACGGCAGGTCGGGCAACAATAAAGACAACTCGGTGGCGAATACGAGTCTAATCAAAGCTAGGTAAATCAACACAGTACCATCCACCAGAAAACGAAATCTTCTTGTCTGTAAACGTATCGTGGGGCGCACGATAACGCTAGGTTTTGTATCCTAGTAAGTCTGGAGGAGATACAGCCCTCTGGGGTCAGCTAAGTTAGACTCGTTAATTTGTTC
>PWQB01000088.1 GCA_003556955.1 Nostocaceae cyanobacterium CSSed10_463m | reverse complement strand
CCAAGCGGTCGAGTGTACGAGAGCGCTCTAAGGCACGTTCAAAGCTATCTAGTTTAGCATCAATTGTCAAAGGTTCGCCGACGTAACCTTGGACTGCTTCTTGGGTTTTCAAACCATTACCAGTGATGTAAACCACTGTAGTTTCATCTGGATCAATCTTGCCGGCTTCGACTAATTTTTTCAGCACAGCAATGGTTGTACCACCTGCTGTTTCTGTGAAAATGCCTTCAGTTTCTGCTAGTAGCTTGATGCCTTCAATAATTTCAGCATCATTGACTGACTCAATATTACCGCCAGTTTTCTGTGCTAGTTCAACAGCATAAATACCATCGGCAGGATTGCCAATTGCCAGTGATTTAGCAATTGTATTCGGTTTCACTGGTTTAATAAAGTCGCGTCCTTCTTTAAATGCTTGGGCGATGGGTGAACAGCCTTCGGGTTGCGCGCCACTGAAACGGACATCTTTGGCTTCTACTAAACCGACTTCCACAAATTCTTGGAAACCTTTATAAATTTTGGTGAATAGGGAACCAGAGGCTAGAGGTGCAACTACATGATCTGGTAGTTCCCAACCGAGTTGTTCTGCAACTTCAAAGCCTAAAGTTTTGGAACCTTCAGAATAATAAGGACGTAAATTAATATTGACAAATCCCCAGCCGTGTGTGTTTGCCACTTCTGAGCAGAGACGATTCACTTGATCGTAGTTGCCCTTAACTGCCATCAGGGTTGGACTGTAGATTAAGCTACCCAGGATTTTACCAGCTTCTAAATCGGCGGGAATAAATACACAACAATCTAAACCGGCATGAGCTGCGATCGCTGCTGTAGAATTTGCCAAGTTGCCAGTACTAGCACAAGAAACAGTGGTGAAACCTAATTCACGCGCCCGACTCAGAGCCACTGACACCACCCGATCCTTAAAGCTGAGGGTGGGCATATTTACCGCATCATTTTTAATATAAAGCTTATTTAAACCCAGGCGACGAGCCAGGCGGTGGGAACGTAACAGGGGAGTCATACCTGTTCCCACATCAATTACATTGTCAGTTGCAACGGGCAAAAAGGGACGGTAGCGCCAAATGGAATTGGGACCGGCGGCTATTTTTTCACGAGTAATCGTCAGACGTAAATCACTGAAGTCATACTTAACTTCTAGTGGCCCAAAGCATAACTCACAGACATGACTGGCTTTAAGTTCGTATTCTGCACCACATTCTTTACACTTTAAAGCTTTTAAAGTCGAAGTTGTTGATTGGGTATCTTTGGTGATTGCCTGAGTCATAAATGAAGCCTTCCCTGTTTTGTCGCTCAACTGTCGCCTGATACTAACACGAGTTAAAATACCCGTCAAACATACCCGACTATTTTTGTCGGGTATTGTTGTGTAATTTATCTCACAGTTAGGTTTAACAGTGACTCAATCCCTGAGACAGAGCAGTAAATCAGGCATCACACACCATTCGTCAGAGGGGAAGGGACTGATCACTGCCTAGGATGGACTTGAAGACATCAAGAGCCTTGAAATCGGAAGAGTCGAGACTTGTTTGGTACGTCTGACCCTTGCTAACTCAAGGCATTTAACAGGAGCGATCGCCATGACTATGACAGGACTCGATATTTTTGATACCACACTTCAGACTACAATTCCGTGGGTAAATGACTTGTGTAACAATCTGGGCTGGGAAAGTAAGCACCAAGTCTTTCAGGCATTACGTGCCACATTACACACTTTACGCGATCGCCTAACGGTCGCAGAAGCCGCACATCTAGGAGCGCAGTTACCCATTCTTTTAGGGGGATTTTATTACGAAAACTGGCGACCAGGAGCCACACCCACTAAAGAAAGGAATAAAGAAGCATTTTTACAACATATCCGTGATTACTTCCGCAACACTGACCCCGAAGTTGATGCGGAACGTGTTGTGCGTGCGGTATTCCAGCTATTGGCTGAACGCATTACCAGAGGTGAAATTGATGATGTGATCAATATGTTACCGCCGGCGTTGCGAGAACTGTGGCCTGAAGAAGTCCGCGCATAATTGCATGAGTAATAGATGATATGGAATACGAAATATTTGTAAAGGTGAAAAAACGCCGATGTAGCTTGCTTCCCGAAGGGTACGCCGATAAACGCGGATGATATGGACTTTGGCTAATGCAACATTTTAAGCTTGCCACGCCAGTAGTGTGGGGTTAGATGGCTAAAAAACTTTGGAGTGAGGACGGGTTTATTTATATCCTGGTTGATACCAGAGCATATTTGTCAACCCGCCCCTACAAAAATGTATTTCCGTCGTAACCCACCAAAACATATTGATTTATCAAGAGGTAATACTTTTGATAATCAACAATTTCAACCCTCACATTTTTAATTCTCTCGATTTGGGGATTGTTTTTGTAGTTCTTGCTGTACGTCCTCTAATCGCAAATTTAATTCCTGCGCTATTTGCTCGACACTCAAGCCTAATTTCAACAATAACGGTATTAACCTCATCTTTTCTTGAAGCGCACCTTCCTGTCTACCTTCTTGTCTACCTTCCTGTCTACCTTCCTGTTTAGCTTCTTGATAAACCTTTGTCTGCTTTAAATCACTTAAACTAAACATACTTTCAATCTCCTTTCGACTCATGGATGGTAATTTGTACACCAAGATCGTTTCTATCAATT
>PWQB01000437.1 GCA_003556955.1 Nostocaceae cyanobacterium CSSed10_463m | reverse complement strand
TTTTATAGCTAGTATAATTTTTAGTGTTGTCATGGTGATTTTAATTAAAAGGCTCGATCTCCCTGCCTTTGTTACTCTCAGCATTGCTATTTTTACAAGTTACACTCTGATGTTTTTTGTAACGTTACATAATTATATTTCTAAATCTAGAAAGTTTAAATAAATTTGTGATTAAGTGTCTGAATTAGAGAATTTACCTCAGCATTCATCTGTGTTAATCTGTGTTTACAGGTATTTTCAGGTAAATAGACCACGTTTTAGGGGCGCAAGGTCTTGGGCCCTGACGACAGATGTGGTTCAAATACATGAAACCTGATGTAATTCGCTTTTGTGTGTATCTATTCTAGACAGAAATGCTATAGCAGTTATCAGTTGAATGAGATACAAGAACCCCACCCCCAACCCCCTCCCCGCAGGCGAGGAGGGGGCTATGATGTACTTCATTCAAGTGCATACCGCTATATCAACCTAATAATTATCTTGTAAATAGTCATGACGATGCCTTTACGTCAAACGTTATCAAAACCTGATATCAAACTTTCCTATTTAGAGTTGAAGCAAGCTGGAGAACCTTTACTGTTGTTACACGGTTTAGCTGATAACGCTTTCGTCTGGTCTGATTTGGGAAATGACCTAGCCGCAGATTATCATATAGTTGCGCCAGATATGCGTGGTCATGGTGAAAGCAGCAAGCCAGAAGATGATTATAGCTTTGATAGTGCGATCGCTGACCTGGAAGCTCTCATGGATCATCTGGGATGGTCTTCTGCACACGTTGTCAGTCACTCCTGGACGGGAAAACTAGCCGCTATCTGGGCGAGAAAAAATCCCGCACGTTTACGCAGTATGGTATTGGTTGACCCGATTTTTATCTGGAAAATGCCCAGTTTATTGCGGTTAACTTTCCCTCTGTTATACCGTTACTTATCTTTTCTCAAAGGTATGGGGCCTTTTGCTAGTTATGCAGAAGCAGAAGCCCAAGCACGTGAGTTAAAGCAATATAAGGGATGGTCAACTTTACAACAGCAAGTATTCCAAGCTGGAATTGAACAAAAACCTGATGGGAGTTGGGGTAGTAAATTTACTATAGCAGCGCGCGATCGCATTTTTGAAGACGTGATGTGTGTACCAGGTTTCATTGAACCTGTGGATACCCCGGCGCTGTTCGTCCAGCCAGAACAAGGGCTTAACCGTCAAGATTGGCAAATCAAACCTTACAAAACTCACCTGAAAAATTTCCGCCTCTGTCAAGTTCCTGGCAATCATTGGCCATTTTTGACTCAACCTGAAGCATTTAACCGGACTGTAGCAGCATTCTTAGCAGAATGTAAATAAAACAAGTCTGATTTTGACTTCATTCCATCATGAGCCTTTGTATTAATCCAGTTTGTCCTCAACCCTATCACCCAGATAATCAAGACCGTTTTTGTAAAAGTTGTGGTTCGCCACTGGAATTATTAGGACGCTATCGGGTGGTTAGTTTGTTGAGTGACAAAAATGGGTTTAGCAAAGTCTATGTAGTCAATGAACAAAACACACAAAAAATCCTCAAGGTACTCAATGAAGAGCTATCAAAGGATGCTCAAGCAGTGGAACTGTTTTGCCAAGAAGCATCACTGTTAGAATATCTGAATCATCCAGATATTCCCAAATTTGCGGGCTATTTTCAGTATCAAACTAGAAATGGTATAATTCTCCACTGCATGGTCATGGAAAAAATTGACCAGCCTCACTTAGATGTGTGGCTCAAGCAGCAGCATAGCTTTGTTTCCCAATCACAAGCTGTAGACTGGTTAAAACAATTTATCCCGGCAAATGTGGTGAGTAGGTCTAAAACTAATATGACTTTACCAGCATCAGTCAAGCATTCAGAAAAAGTACCTTTAATAGCTTTATTTACAGCTTTATTAGTTTCTTTTGGTTTGCTCAGTTTAATAGCTTTAGCTACACGTTTACCCCAGTTTGCAACTTTGGCATCTTCAACACAATCACCACAAAGAAAAGCTACAGTTGATTACTTTTCCTATGAGGAAGGTATGGATAGTCAAGGCAAAATTGCTCAGTTTAATATTGCTGTTTTATCGCTTGAATATAAATGGCTTCCTGGGAGTAATTTCCAACTTCAATATAATGATCAAATTATTAGTATTGATGTTCTTAAATTAAAACTAGAACAAGCTGGTATACAGCAAATTATGGCAGAACCTCGTGAAATTATTTCTGTAGGTATGGCGGCTTGTGGGGGTAACCCAGCCGTTCAACAACGCAAAGCTTTAGAACGCGCTCAACAAGTTCAACGTTTAGCCAAAAATTTATTTAGCACTACTCCCAGTGTGCAAAACTATCGCTTATTAAATCTTGGTCAATTTCAAGGAGGTAATTGTCAGGAAAATCAGGATTTAACTAGATACCAAAGAAGTGTAATTATTATTGGTGTTAAACCAGAATCAGAAGGTGTAGTTATCGATGAAGCTTTACGGGATAGATTAGAAAATAAACCTTTTGCTGATTTTAAATTAAATGATTATTCTTTGGGTTCGGTGAAAGATTTTATCACTATACCTAGTAAATCAGTGAACAGTGAACAGTGAACAGTTATCAGTTATCAGTTATCAGTTATCAGTTATCAGTTATCAGTTATCAGTTATCAGTTATCAGTTATCAGTTAT
>PWQB01000682.1 GCA_003556955.1 Nostocaceae cyanobacterium CSSed10_463m | reverse complement strand
TGAAAATATAGCAACCGCCAAGGAGGTTAGGACATTGTTAATTGCTGAAAGCCTTGATGTACGGGCGGGTTTACTAAGGATTTCGACGAACCACAGACTGACTCTTGAACCCGCCCCTACCCACTCAGCACTCAGCACTCAGCACTTTGCTATAGCTGTAAAATATCCTGAATTGCTGGGGGTTGTTCTAATCTCATCTGGGGTTCGTCTCGAAAAAGTTGAAGTTTCCCGGTGACATAGGCATAACTGCGCCGGGGATAATGCTCATCTCCTCTGGGGATGTAACGATTTCTCAGAAGGTTGACTAACTCTTGGCTTGTGGTGTCGTCTAAGTTAGGAATAAACAGGGAAAATGGTTGCTCATTACTGCCGATTGATATTCTTCCGTGAACTCCTCCAATACGCTGGAGACTTCGCAGTTCTGTGAAAATGGTGACTTCTTCATTGCTTTTGGCTAGTTCCGCAAGCTCTAAGTAATTTTTGCGTGTGTTGTAAATAATTGTCTCTGGGTGGTTTTGTTTGTAGTTGCGGTATTCTTCAATGAGTTCAGCACGCAACTCCCACCAGGTTGCTAACACTGCGTAATTCCGCATTTCGGAGCCATTGACTTCAATTTGATTCCAGACACCTATATTTTTTGTCTGAGCTATCCGCTCGGCATTCATATATCTCTGATGGAGTTCTGGCCACTCAGCATACCCGTATTTTGTGAAGTAGGGACTATAGCCTTCTTGAATCATGATTTCTTGAAAGTCTTTGCCGTCAGCTAGGTGAACCCAAGCTAGTCCACGGCCAAAGTTGTCCACGTATCGCTGCCAAACTTCATCCACACTTTCTTTTCCCTGAAATTCTAAGAAGATTTTGCTGCCTTTTGCTAAAAGAGACTTTGCTCGTTCTGTGGCTTTGATACCCCAAGGTGTGACAGGCTTACCACCAGCCCGATGGGATTCTTCGGTGTCGAGTGAGAGGATACGGATGCTTTTGTGAAATTCTTCGATGTATAGAGTATCACCATCAACGACACGTTTGACAGTTGCTGGTATTTTTGTACCACCCATTGGCTTTCCTTAAAAATTCAAAATTCTAGTGTAATTTAACTTTGAAAACTCACAAGTAAGCTCTTGGCTGCAACCTATTTAAAACGCCGATAAGTTGATTTTAAGTAGGTTAACATGAAATTCCTTTCCTGGTAAGGGATTCATCACTCTGCAACAAGTTTTTCCAGATGCTTAAACTACCAACTTGATTTTAATTCTATAACAATTCAAAATTATTTGATATTTATGGAAGTTAGTCCTAACGCATCGAAAATCTAGGATGGTGCGTTGCGCTACGCGACAACACACCCTACTGGCGTGGCTACCGTTCAAAGTTTCCAGTATGTTGGACAGAAAGCAGGTTAAAATTGGAACTTGATGCAAAAGCAAGTGAGAATATAAAAGCGGGCAAGATGCCCGCATTACAAGAGTGTAGAATAATGTTTTCCACTTCCCAATTAACAACAAGATTTCCGACTAAATCGGCGTGATAACTGTTAACTGTTAACTGTTAACTGTTCACTGATTTAATAGGGGTCTGAATTAAAACGCCCACGTTTGACACTGCGGAGATAATAACCTCTGGTGGGTAGATCCCTTAAATTGAAGGTATCGCCACGGGGAACGCGCCAAATTTTGTAGTCGTAATATGTCAGGGGTGTTCGGGGTTTACATTCTTCTGGCGGATGGTGTCCTAAAACAAAATATGCTGCGCCTCTTCCCATGACTTTCGCCATACCGTATTTATCGACTACAACTGATGTTTCTTCGCTAATGGCTATCCCTAAAGCAGTTTTCGATACGCCATCCTGAATTTGACGGGCGATAAAAGCCATTATTCGTCCCATTCTTTTGCGTCTGTCAAAATGGGTATCGATGATGGTTCCCCTCAAATGACTCCAGGGGAAAAAGTTATAAGTGAAAGTGATGTCTTGATAAGGATCTTCGAGGGCTTCTCTGGTTTCAATACCTGCTTCGGAAGAAGCACAAGCATCGTAGACGTAATCACTTTGAATCATTGCACCTGCACTAGTGCCGCCAATGCCACCACCTCTAGCATAAACTGATTCAATGGCAATTTCTAATTTGGTGTTTTTCCAACTGCGGATATATTCACATTGGTCGCCACCAGCAAAGAAAATCACGCCAGCATTTTTGACTTTTTCTAGAATTTCTGGTCTGTTGGCATCTTGGCGATTACTGATGATCAGAGTTTCTACATAGTTTACTCCCTGCATATCATAAATTAACCGATTGTAGTCATCACTACCATAGGTGCGGATGACTACAACATTAACTTTGGTCGAGTAGTTGGTAGACCCCCTAACTTGATTAATCATCCACTGAATAGCTTCTTCTACATCAGGGCCGCCCCCACCTAAAAGATGCACAGGCCCAGCTAAGGGGCTAGGTAAAGGGGAACGTAAATCTACAGTTTTCTCTGGGAAGTCGGGTTTTAGGAATGCTGTGAGACGGGATATGATTTCGGCTCCCATCTTCTTCCATAAGGTTCCTACATTCTTGAACCACTTTGCTATGCTTGGGAATACCTTTGTCATACTAAGCTGCTGGTGCAAACCACAATTATTGCTAACTCTCGCACCAGAAAGGGTGAAATTTCCAGCGTATAGGGAT
>PWQB01000180.1 GCA_003556955.1 Nostocaceae cyanobacterium CSSed10_463m | reverse complement strand
TCACCATCTCCGACTACAGCAGCTACAATTAAATCAGGGTTATCTAAGGCTGCACCATAAGCATGAACTAAAGCATAACCTAATTCCCCACCTTCATGTATGGAACCGGGGGTTTCTGGTGCTACGTGACTCGGAATACCACCAGGGAAGGAGAACTGTTTAAAGAGTTTCTTCATTCCCTCGACATCTTGGGAAATGTTGGGGTAATATTCGCTGTAAGTTCCTTCTAGGTAGGTATTGGCTACTAATCCTGGACCGCCATGACCGGGACCGGCGATGTAAATTGTATTCAGATCATACTTGTTAATGACTCGGTTGAGGTGAGCATAAATAAAGTTCAGCCCTGGGGTAGTTCCCCAATGTCCCAGTAGTCGAGGTTTGACGTGTTCCTTTTTTAAAGGTTCTCTAAGTAGAGGATTGTCAAATAAATATATTTGCCCTACTGAAAGATAGTTAGCTGCACGCCAGTAAGCGTTGATTTTATGCAGTTCTTCATCTGACAAAGGCTTAGTTTTTGGGGTACTTATTAAAGTCATATTAGCCTCAATTACAAAATGATTGTGATCAGGTCTTTAGTATGCAAGTTTACTTGATTTTTTTCAGCAGGTCATCCTACTAACGGCCAATTTCTCCAGTTTTTCAGGGAATATTACAGAAAATATTCATGATTACAGTTACTCAATTACAACTAAGTAATTGATTCGTGCTGATAATGTCTCCATGAAAGGCTAACAAATTTAGTATCAGCCTCAACAATTTTTAAGTTTGATTTAATATCTTTTACTTTTGCGAACTTAAATGGTGCTACAGAATTAGTTGCACCCAAATCAAATATGCAGCCAATACTTTTCGGTTAAGGTTTTGTTCGCGTAGCGTGCCGTAATCCCCCCAACCCCCCTTAAAAAGAAGGGCTAAAGTCCTCAAAGTCGCCCTTTTTAAGAGGGATAATGGGGAATTTCCAATGTGCAAATATCATTAACCAAACAGTATTGGGGCGGGTTTATGAAGATGATTCTCAATTCTTAAGGCTATCTGAGAACCCACCCCTACATCTGTGTTCATCTGTGGTCGAATAATTCTGCTCAACCTCTACCTGGGATACTGAGGATAACAGGGACTTCCCCAACACACATGACCGGGAGGCATATCAGTAAAAACACTACTACGAGCGCCAATCACCGTATTAGCACCAATTTTTACACCTATGCCCACAAAACAATCTGCGGCTACCCATACCCCATTATCAATGATGATGCTGCCTGTTTTTAAGCCAAAGGCAGGATCATGAATATCATGGCTACCAGTGCATAAATAACTTTTCTGGGAAATTACGCAGTGTTCCCCAATTTGAATTTCATCTAAACTGTAAAAAACAACATCATCACCAATCCAACTGTAATCACCAATGCTTACTTTCCAAGGGTAGGTAAAACGGGCTGTGGGGCGAATAACGACATTTTTCCCAATTTTTGCGCCAAATAACCGGAGGATGGTACAACGCCAACTATTGCAAGGATGAGGAGACAGGGGAAAAGCGATCGCTTGTACAAACCACCATAATAAAATATACCAACCAGGTCGCCCCCGATCAAACCAGGATTGATCATACTTACGTAAATCTATAAAAGAGTTATTAGTCATTGGTCATTGGTCATTAGTCATTGGTCATTAGTCATTAGTCATGGAAAAAATTATTAGGACTTACGCAAAAATCTCTCAAACCCTCATCACTCTGTGTACTCTGCGCCTCTGTGGTTAGTTTTTCCCTGACTATGCGTAAGTCCTAATTATGACTAGAGAAATTGTTATTTTAAACGACATAGAAATTATGATTTCTTCTTAGTTGATAGAAAGCCTTGAATAGCAGCATTTAAATAACCTATTTGCCCATAAGCATAGACAAGTTTATCAAAACGTTCTGCGGGATTGGAAAAACATTTTAATGACTTGTATAAACCCCGCAAAAATCGCTCACTACCCCTTTGTAACTGACCAATATCGGCTTTACCTGCAAGTTGTTCACGATAGCATTCACTAATACCTTGCCACCAACCCCGATTTAAGAACCAGGAGCGTTTGAGACGTTCAGGAGCGACATTGTGAGCAACTAAGGCTTCGGGAATATATGCCACTTGCCAACCACGCTCCAGGGCAAATTCTGTCATTTGTAGTTCTTCGTTGGATAATAAGTTTTTTCCAACTCGCCCTAACTGAGGATCAAAACCACCGATTTCTGCTAAAAAACTGCGGCGGAGGGAATAATTTAAGCCTCTAGGAGTTAAGCCTGGCTCCTGAATATAAATCATTTTGTCACCTAAATCGTAGGCTCCTAAATTACCCGCTAACCCAGGCGATAACCAGCTTGGTGGTTCGGTGTTGGGTGGCCATAATAGAGTAACTTTACCCCCGGCGATCGCTAATTTCGAGTTATTCTGATAGGCAGCATACAAAACTTGCAACCAGTCAGCACTAGCTACGGCATCGTCATCTAAATAAGCGATAATGTCTGCACTGGCAACTTTAGCTCCTGTATTCCGAGCTACAGATAAACCAATGGTAGGTTCAAACACATATTTAACACGGGAATCACCCAGTCTTTGTTCTACCACTTCACGAGTGCGATCGCTTGACCCATTATCCACAACTACAACCTCAAAGTCAGCAGTAAAATCC
>PWQB01000796.1 GCA_003556955.1 Nostocaceae cyanobacterium CSSed10_463m | reverse complement strand
TTAACTGAGCCTCAAATTCATTAATTTCTCGGTAGGCTCTACGCCACTCAATTGCTGAAGCAAAGCCCTCTACACGCTCCACTAACACCCTTCCGTACCAGGAACGGTCAAAAATTCCAATTCTTCCAGCCGTGGGTAATCTGCGCCAAAATCGCCAGAGGTAATGATGAACTTTTTCTTCATCTGTGGGAGCAGCAAAGGGGTGAACAAAGTAACTCCGAGGATCGAGAATATCAGTCAGCCGCTTAATAGCCCCACCTTTACCTGCTGCATCCCAGCCTTCAAACATCACCAGTACAGGAATTTGATGCTTGTGGATGCTTAATTGCAATTTGCGTAGTTTTACCTGTTCGTTAGCTAATTGCTCTTCATAATCGTCTTTAGAAAGACTTGAACTCAAATCAACTTGAGCGAGTAAGTCTGACTCTGTGGTTTCTAATTCTGTCTGTGGAGGTAAAACGGGAGCCGGAAGCTGAATTTTCAGCCGATCTAAAGCAGCAGTCAAAGTGGTGGACAGGTGGGTTAGTACCTTCACCTGCGCCCAGCGTTCCGAGTCAGCTTCAACTAAAGTCCAAGGAGCAAAGCCGGTACTAGTTTGTACAAGCATCTCTTCAGCAAAGGTGGCGTAACGGTCATAGTGTTTTGCTTGCTTCCAGTCTGCTTCTCGCACCCGCCAAGCAGTTAATTCATCTTTGGCGTAGTCTTTTAAACGACTTTTTAATTCTTTACGACTCAGATGCAACCAAAATTTAGCGATCGCAGCTCCATCATCCACCAGTTGACGCTCAAAAGAATTAATTTGCCCCATTAATTTCATGACTGTGGGAACTTGGTCGGTTCCGACTCGCTCAAATAAGCGCTCTTCTAAAACATGAGTATACCAACTGTGATAGAAAAAACTGATATTACCTTGAGCAGGTAATTTTTCCCAGAATCGCCAGAGGAAGGGGTATTTGCGTTCTTCTTCACTCGGTGGCCAAATCGGATGTACCTTAAATCCGCGCGGGTCCATATAAGAAACCATTTGCTTCACCAGTGCGCCCTTACCAGAAGCAGCCCATCCTTCCAAAACCACAACTACAGGCAATTTTTTATCCCAACAGGCATTTTGCAGTTCCCGCAATTGATGCATCAGCCTGTTAATTTCTGATTTATAGGTAGCTTTATCTAAAGAAAGTGTTAAATCCAGTGTATCCAGCATAGAAACTTTTGTATCTCCGTATTGCTGAATTATGGCATTATCCTCATATTTATGCTTTGTAGGACAGTTAATAGCGAGAAAATCTTAACCAGATTTGTCAGATTTGATGCAAGTCAATATTCAGTCCTAATTCAGCCAGTGCAACTTTAGTTTCTTCAATATTTTGGGTGGTTATTTCCCCCTCTACCGAAACCTCCACTTTTAATGTCAACTTCAGGTCTTTATTAGTAGCGAACTTGGTAAGCACCTTTGTGTAGAAATTCATCCATTTTTGCGGTGTAATTGTACCACTCCACTGCAATAAGCGTGGTAATATAATTGGGGGTGTAATATCTATTGATTCATCTTTTGATTGATTGGTATTATTGCTAATATATGGAGCAGGACTTTCTCCCACAGTCTTTGTAATAGGTGTAGAACTGCTGCTAGTATTAGCTGAGGTATCAGTAGTAGTTTCCTGAGTTTGTGTTGGCGTTGATGGATTTTCAGGGACAGCCACGCTTGCAGCTAAAGCTATTTGGTAAGCTTCTGCCGTATCTTGGGTAATGATGAACATATCCTCAGATATTTCCACATCCGCAGCAGTAAAGGTGCATTGGTAGTGGAATGGTTCATAACCATTGCTGGTTTTGCCAACATAAGCTAGGGTACCTTCTTTAACACCACGTGCGATCGCCTGTTTAACAGCTTCACCATTCAACAATCGAGGAAACAGTGGTGAGGCGAAAAAAGCATCGCGCACAGCTTTGGTACTCCATTCTGTAAAAGCTGGCGACCAATTTCGCACCAGAAACCGAGGAACGATAGTTTCTACAACATCATCACTTTGGCGTAAACGGTTGATAATTAAATTCACTAATTTGTCCGATTGACTAGAGTTTACTTGACCAAAATCAATCACACGGATTTTGTTATCTTTTCCTAATAAAGCTACAGATTTATAAGCATTCCACACACTTTCTTTTAAGTTAGATAGGGATTTTTTCAAATTTTCCTCTAACTGACGCTTTTGGCTATCATCTAATCCTTGTTCTTCATCACGGATATCTTCCCAAGCCAAAACTTTTCGGGCTTCTTCTCGTAGCTTGGTATCAGTATCAGCAACTGCCCAAATAATCGCACTTTTAAAAGTTCTGTCAGATGTACCACATTCTTTAGTCATCGACTCGATCATTTTTAGAGTCTGACTATCTTGTAGAGAATATTCTGGTGCTAATATAGCTAAAGTTAAAACAGGACGATTAGAAATTTTACTAGAATTTTCTGGAAAATAAATTAATTGTATCCCTTGATTACCAGAAAAAACTTTTTGAATTTCCGCTTTTACTCTGTCAGCAATTCTTGATGATTGGACATTAGCACGACGGTCTGCTAAAATCTTATTTAAGTTAGGTGACAGACTAAAGCAATATTTATTTTTTTCAATTGATAAATAATAACAATCTGTAGCCAGTGTCTCTAGAACAGTTTCC
>PWQB01000188.1 GCA_003556955.1 Nostocaceae cyanobacterium CSSed10_463m | reverse complement strand
TGCAGGGGGGAAGAGGCAGGGGGGAAAGAAACTTACTCAAAACTTTTCTTCACTTAAAACTTTCCCCACTCAGCACTCAGCACTCAGCACTCAGCACTCAGCACTCCCAGAGGCAAAATTACAGTGAATGTTGTACCGACTCCAAGTTGACTGGTGACAGTGATTTGACCCTGGTGAGCTTCAACGCACCTTTTGACGATTACTAATCCCAGTCCTGTACCCTGAATTGATTCGACATTGGAAGCTCGATAGAAGGACTCAAATAGTCGCTTCTGGTCTGCTTCAGGAATGCCAATTCCTTGATCTTGAATCCGCAATATGGCTACTTTTTCCAGGGAATTACAGGTTAAATCAACCTGAATATTCCTATTTTCAGGAGAATACTTAACTGCATTAGAAACTAAATTAATAAATATGTAATGTAAGAGTTTTTCATCTATCAAAGCATCTGTGCATTCACTATGACAAGTAAAAATAATTTGATTTTTAGCAGGAGTAATAAGAGAAAATTCTTCAATAAATTCTCTACATAGTTGCTCTAAGTTGACTAATTGAGGATGGAATTCAAGTTTTCCCACATCTGACTTACCCATGAAAAGCACATCTTCCATTAATTGTTTCATGGATTCCACTGCGTTTTTAATCCGTCTTATGTAGGTGCTTTTTTTGGCTGCTGTTAAATTATCTCCCTGAATTTCTATGAGTTCTACTGCTGTTTGGATTACAGATAGGGGATTGCGAAAATCATGGGAAACTGTAGAAATAAATAGAGATTTGAGATTGTTGAGTTCGCGCTCTTGATTCAAGGCTCGTTCTAGCAATTCTGTTTGACGACGCTCGCTGAGATCCCAAAATACAATCACTACACCATCTATCTGATTAGATTTTCGCATAATGGGTGAAGCACTATCCCCAATGGGAATTTTCTGGCCATCTTTGGTAATCAGAGAGGTAAATTCATTTAAATAAACAACTTTTTTCTCTCGCAGGACTTTTAATACTGGGTTTTCTAGTGCAGTATCTGTAATTTCATCAACAATATTAAAAATTTTTGATATATCTTTTCCTTGAACATCTGCTTGCTTCCAGCCAGTAATCAACTCAGCCGCCGGATTCATGAATGTTATTTTGGCTTCTTCGTTGGTAGCAATTACAGCATCGCTCATTGAGTTTAAAAGCGTGGCTAATTGGTCTCGACCCTCCCTTAAGTCTTTTTCTAGTTGGTGTTTTAATAAACCGATTTCAACAGCTATTCTTAAATCTTTAGAAGTGAATGGTTTAACTACATATCCAAAGGGTTGAGTGAGTTTAGCACGTTGTAAAGTTTTGTCGTCACCATAAGCAGTGAGGAAAATTACCGGAATATCTAATTTCTCACGAATACAACTAGCCGCTGTAATCCCATCCATATTACCTTTGAGGATAATATCCATTAAAATTAGTTGTGGCTGAGTTTCTAATGCTTTGGCGATCGCCACTTCTCCTGAAGAAGCTCTACCTGTCACCATGTACCCTAACTGATTCAGTTGATTGGTAATGGTTCTGGCTACAATAACTTCATCTTCAACGACTAAAATTTTCACGTGATCCATTGGAAATTTCTTGCTGCAAAGTTAAATAGGGAAACTGTATTTTAAATACTGTGCCATGATTACGTTCTACTTTAATGTTGCCTTCAATTTGTTCTGTCACTAAGTCATAAACTAATGAAAGTCCTAAAGAATCTGTATTACTCCAATCTAAGTTATCTGGTAAACCAATGCCATTATCTTGAATAACCATCTCAATGGTGTCACCTATATTATGTAAATCAATAGTAATTTTACCCGTTGTTTGTCCAGGGAAAGCGTGTTTTAGAGAATTCGATAATAATTCATTCATCACTAACCCACAGACAATGGCTTGATCAATATTTAAATTAACTGGTTCTAGATTAGTTTCTAGTGCGATGCGGCCTGGTTCTATTTGATAAGAAATGAGAATATTAGTTACCAGATTTTGTACGTAATCAATCACATCTAGTTTGCCAATATTGGGCGAAATATATAAGTTTTTGTGAATTAGAGAGATAGAATCAATGCGATTTTGGCTGTCTTGAAAAACTCGGCTAATTTCTGGGTCTTTGAGTGTTTGAGACTGGAGTTGTAATAGACTTGATACAATTTGTAAGTTATTTTTAACTCGATGATGAATTTCTTTTAATAAAACTTCTTTTTCGACTAATGCAGCTCTTAAGTTCATTTCGGCTTTTTGTCTCTCAGCCAGTTCATTCTGAGCTTGTTGGAATATGATCGATTGTTGAATGGCGATCGCAATCTGTACTGTCAGTTGATCAAGCAGATCCAGTTGATTATCTTCCCAATTACGGGTACTAGAGCATTGGTGTGCTACCAATAAACCCCACAAACATGAGCCAGTATTGTCTTCATCTATTTTGAGCAGAATCGGTACGACTAAATTAGCTTGAACTTCAAACTGTTCTAACAAGTGCAGATGACAATCACTCAATCCAGCATGGTAAATATTAGCGATCGCTCGCTTGCGTCCTTGGCGATAATCTACACCTCCACCTGTCTGAAAACAAGTATCTTCAATTTTGACTCCTAGAGCCACTGTCCATCCCATTCCCACAGATTCAGCCACAATTGTGCCACTCATATCTGGGGCGAACTGAT
>PWQB01000407.1 GCA_003556955.1 Nostocaceae cyanobacterium CSSed10_463m | reverse complement strand
CATTAGTCTTGCTTTACATCATCGCAGCTTGGGCGATCGTCACTGGCGTTTTAGAAATCATAGCAGCCATTCAGATACGAAAAGAAATTCAGAATGAGTGGCTACTAGCCATAGCCGGCATTGCGTCGGTATTGTTCGGCGTTCTACTCATCGTCTGGCCTATTGCTGGCGCATTAGCAATCCTGTGGATTATTGGTGCTTACGCCATTATTTTCGGCATCTTACTCTTAATTTTGGCTTTTCGCCTCCGGACTTGGGGAACTGAACGCAGCATCTTTTAAACACTTAATTATTGGAGATAAAAATCATGGTATTAAGTCGCTGGGAACCTTTTAGAGAAATAGAAACCATCCAACGCCAAATGAATCGTCTACTTGAGCAAATAGCACCCTCAAATGATACAGGCGAAATCATCAGCGATAGACTGACATTTGTACCCCCCGCAGAACTGGAAGAAACCTCTGATGATATCAAACTGTGGATGGAAATTCCTGGTATTGACCCCCAAAACTTAGATGTCAAAGTTGCCGCAGATACAGTTTCCGTCACTGGTGAACGTAAATGTGAAATCAAGGACGAAGAAAGAAGAGGTATGCGGCGTTCAGAGTTTCGCTATGGCAGATTTCAAAGAGTAATACCTTTACCATCTCGAATCCAAAACGATAAAGTACACGCTGACTTTAAGAATGGCGTTTTGTGTCTCACCATGCCAAAAGCTGAAGAAGAAAAAACCAGAGTTGTCACCGTTCAGTTACCAGGACAAAGCCAACAAGGGCAAATTCCCGGAGGTCAAAAACAGAAATAAAACCATTGTGGGGTGGGCATACTTCGGCAAGCTCAGTACAAGTCTTGCCCGCCCAAAACCAAGCATATCAATCGCTGCTGGATTTTATGCACGCAGAGGCGCAGAGAGAAGGAGGATTAGGAGAGTGAGCCAAATCCGCCGCCGCCGGGGGTTTCAATGATGAAAATATCTCCAGGCTGCATTTCCACTGTGGCGGTACTATTTAAATTCTCTTGGGTTCCATCCTGACGTTGTATCCAATTGTGTCCGATTTTTCCTGGTTCCCCTCCATTTAATGCAAAGGGTGGAACTAAACGATGGCTAGAGAGAATATTTGCTGTCATGGGTTCTAAGAAACGGATGCGGCGAATTACACCATCACCACCGGAATGTTTACCTTTACCACTGCTATCAGGACGCAGACTAAAGCTTTCTACTAATACAGGATAACGGGTTTCTAAAACTTCGGGGTCAGTTAATCGGGAGTTAGTCATGTGGGTATGGACTGCATCAGTACCATCAAAATTAGCTCCTGCACCAGAACCACCGCAGATGGTTTCATAATATTGATAACGCTGATTTCCAAAGGTAAAATTATTCATTGTTCCCTGGGAACCAGCCATGACACCCAAAGCACCATATAAAGCATCAACAATGGTTTGGGAGGTTTCCACGTTACCTGCTACCACTGCGGCGGGATAAGTGGGGTTAAGCATACAGCCAATGGGAACAATAATTTCTAGGGGGTTCAGACAGCCAGCATTCAGGGGAATATTATCATCTACCAAAGTGCGGAAAACATATAAAACTGCGGCTTGAGTGACAGCTTTGGGAGCATTAAAGTTGCTATTTAGTTGTGGAGATGTGCCAGTAAAATCAATGATAGCACTGCGATTTTCTCTGTCAATTGTGACTTTAACTTTAATTTCTGCGCCATTATCCATTGTATAACTAAATGAGCCATCTTTGAGCAGATTTATGGCTCGTCTTACTGATTCTTCGGCATTATCTTGCACAAAATTCATGTAAGACTGCACTGTTTGAATGCCGTATTGATTAACCATTTTTTGGAGTTCTTGCACTCCTCTAGTATTGGCAGCAATTTGAGCTTTGAAATCTGCAATATTTTGGTCAGGGTTACGCGCCGGATAGGGATGATTTGCCAGGATTTCTCGTAATTGAGTTTCTTGAAATTTTCCCTGTTCCACTAAGAGGAAATTATCAAATAAAATGCCTTCTTCTTCTACTGTGGTGCTGTGGGGAGGCATGGAACCGGGTGTAATTCCTCCGATATCGGCTTGGTGTCCACGAGAAGCCACGTAAAACAGGGGAATTGAAGTTTTAGTATCTTCGAGGAAAACGGGGGTAATGGCGGTGACATCTGGGAGGTGAGTTCCGCCGTTATAGGGATTGTTGGATAGGTAAACGTTTCCGGGTTTGATGGTGTCGCCTTTATCGTTAATTAAGCTGCGAACGCTTTCACTCATTGAGCCTAAATGTACGGGAATATGGGGGGCGTTGGCTACTAATAAGCCGGAAGTGTCAAAGATGGCGCAGGAGAAATCTAGGCGTTCTTTGATGTTTACTGATGCGGCTGTGTTTTGCAGCACGATTCCCATTTGTTCGGCGATAAATTGATAGAGGTTTTTGAAGATTTCTAGGCGGACTGGATCGGGTTGATGTGTTGTGTTCATGGTTGGTTTTTTAACGCAAAGGTACGCGGAGGTAAGCGCAAAGGTACGCAGAGAGAGGAGGAGGGAAGAGGGGTTGAGGTTTTGGTGTTTAGCAATAATACTTTTCAAACATTTTTTAACATCCGCGTCTCTATTTCTTGCCACCAATCAGGGGAAGTTTCGCCAATTGCTGCTTTTTTGCAATCGATTATGAGTTTATT
>PWQB01000652.1 GCA_003556955.1 Nostocaceae cyanobacterium CSSed10_463m | reverse complement strand
TCAAATTCCCCAGTTTGATCTGAAAGCGGAACTGCGTGATCTGCTATTGTGTCCGGCTCTACAACCTCAATCATAGATTCAGCTAGAGCATATCCTCGGCTTTGCATCCACTTTCTAATCAGGGGCGATGAATGAAGTTTAACGTCTGTATTTAATTCTAAATCTGATGGTATGGATACTTCAGGCACTGAGTCATCCTGAAACTCTACATCATCAGTGACTAATTCTGGCGTATTTTCTTCATAGGCAGATTCAGTGATCTCCATCTGCAAGGAATCTTGATGAGTGGAAATTTCCAACTCATCGCCTACATTGCTGGCGATTTCTGCGGTTTTTGTCGGTAAATCTTGCAGGCGTTTCAAGTAGGGAAAAGTGCTGTTAAGCATCCGTCCATGATGATTTCTAATCACCAATTGTGCTAAATTAATGGGCGTTATAGTCTCATTTTGATGGACAAGCTTTTCATCTCTAGAAGATTCTGTCACGACATCAGCCGTGGTAGTGGTAGTTTGGTTTTCTGGGAGGTTCGGTAATTGCGGTAAACGAGAATCGGCCAATTTATGGGGCTGAGAATTTACCCAAGAAGATTTTTCTCGTTCCTGGGAATTAAATTGCGGAGGTAGTGATTTTTTTAGGGAAGTTTGAATAGACGGAGAATGGTTTTTTTGTGCAGTTTTAGCCAGATTGAAAAGTTCTAAATCAATGCTAGGAGATGCCTCTGACTCTGTTGCTGGTGCTATAGGGTGATCTAATAAATTTTGTTCCCGATATTTAGCTGCGGCTGTGATTGCGAGCAATTCCGTCAAATCTGCTGTAATAGTAAAAGATTGACTGGCTAATTGTACTACTTCCCCCAATTCAGTCAGTGCGCCATACAAACTGATATCTGCCAAAATTAGCTTAGATTCACAATCTGCGGGAATATTAATTGCAGAACTGATAGTAATAGGTAATGAGCTATTGGGTAAGGCTTGGCGCACCTGTGTTAATATTTCTGAGCCTAAAGGCGATCGCAGCTCAATCAGTAGCTCCAAGCGATAAAAATTTTCTGGATATGGCTTTTCACCTTGCAACTCCACTAGCCCATCAATGACAAACATTTCTCCCCAATGAGCAATGTGGGTTTCTTGATCTAAAGTCAACGATAGCGGTGGTAATGCTGGTTTGGCTAAACTATCCTCAACTTTGCCATGTTCTAACAAAGTTTCAGGGTTGGGTAAAGCTAAATTCATTAAATTTTGTAAAAGCTGTTCAGCCGTTTCCCCTTCCAGCCAAGGTGGGCTAACAGGTTGCTGGATAACTGTGTCTTCTGTTGCTGTTTGAGTTAATAAAGTGCTGGGAGTCGGATTGTTATTGATAGTTGGTGGGGGTTCTGGAGAAATGACGGGTTTGAGGTTGTTAGCAGAAGTATGATCTGGAGAAGGAGATAATTTTGATGATACATTCTCGCCCCTGTACCATTTTCCCCATGTCCGAGTCGATTCCTGAGATAATACTTGGATATAGATGCCGTATTGCCAGGATTGACCGAGCAAATCTGACATTAAATCGCCAGAGCATTGTAATTCCCAGGTTCCTGGTTTGAGGTAGGTAAAAGGAATTACCGCTATTAAACCTTCGGCGTTAGTCCGCCGCGATCGCTTTTGAGTTCGCCGCTTGGGGGGAATTTCTTGGGTTGAGGAGTGCGTTACCCGGATCTCGACATCAGTATGACGTAGATGAGAACGAGCTAAGACTCTGTACCGACCTTCCGAAATTTCTAAATTTGGCGATTCCAGGTTATGCCAAGAGCGATCGCCCTGTTTTTGAATTAGAAATTGCCAGTGTTCCATTATGAGTTATGGCCAGACCGAAGAGCAGCTAAATAAGATTGTGCATTAACTTGCTTGCAAGTTTACCTTAGCAACTAGCAATTGCATCACCCAATGTTACTATCTGCTTTCCAGTTCGGCAACATTAACCTCTACTTCACAAAAACTTTAATTACTTTACTTTTTGGACTTTGCCCAACCGGGTAAAACGGATTTCTATTCTGCGCCGTGTTTGATCTTCTTGACGTGCGATGGGCAAATCCCCGCCTCCGGCGATCGCAGCAAATTCTCCACTGGGTAGTATTAACTGAGCCGCAGAATAAGCACGGAACGACAAACCCCTAAATTCAAAAAAATTGTTAAAAAAATAGACCTGTTTCACGAGGTCACTATGGATGAGAAAAAACCTAATTTTTTCAATCGAATAAGTCTATGAAACACCGTAGCGATTTTGATAGTAAGCCAAAATTTGCTGTACACGTTGTTGACTTTCTGAGCCAGAATTAGATGATATACCAGAAATCAATAAACCACCAATTTGACTTTGATTGTAATCAAATTCTGAAGATGCTTGAGAAATTAGGTCAACTTCTATTCCTTCGACTTGACGCAAATGAGCGGCTATCTCTCGATAAACCGCTAAAGATAAACCAGCAAATTCAATTTTTTCTTGAGTTTCCATCTTTACGAAGTTTCAACATTAGGTGCTGATGATGCTGCGTTGACAGGCTCTTCACCTACCATTCTGGCAACTTCAATACCATATTGTTCCAGAATCACGATAGGATTGGAACCTGCATTCATTTCAATACGTTTAACTAGCACACCACCCGATAGTCGCTGTCCCGCCTGTACATAGCGACTTGT
>PWQB01000048.1 GCA_003556955.1 Nostocaceae cyanobacterium CSSed10_463m | reverse complement strand
CCCTCCCCTTTACAAGGGGAGGGTTAGGGTGGGGTAATTCGAGGACTGGTAATGATTCCATCACTTGTGTGTACACGGTAGGCAAGCGAGGAGGGGAGATAAAGCAAAGGTTGGGCAGGTTTTCGCGTTTCGTAAGTATTCAACCGGACTTGATATTAGTCCAAAGGGGAGATGAGGAAGAAAAATTTTGGTACAAGCCCAATAAACATCTCCAACAAAGAATGTAGAGACGTTCCATGGAACGTCTCTACAAGGGTTTTGGAAAAAACATATTTAATTTCTTTGTGGAGATATTTAATGTCTTCTCCCCCCGCCCAATGCTCAATTTAGACTAAATACCTAATCGTTGGTAAACCTGATCTAAATGACGCAGATGTTGCTGCGGGTCAAAACAGGCTTCAATTTCTGCTGGGGACAGATTTTGAGTCACACGCGGGTTTTGAGTAATTAACGCGTGGAAGTCTCCTTCTGGCTTGTTCCAAGCAGTATGAGCGCTTTCTTGAACAATGGCATAAGCTTCTTCTCGCTTCATTCCCTTGTCTATTAAAGCCAGTAATACCTTTTGGCTAAACACTACACCGCCATAACAGTTGAGGTTGCGCGCCATGTTTTCGGGATACACCAGCAAGTTTTTCACCAAGGCGGTAATTTCTACCAGCATAAAGTGAGTCAAAATGCAAGCATCTGGCAAAACTACCCGTTCTACAGAACTATGGGAAATGTCCCGTTCATGCCATAAAGCCACGTTTTCCAGGGCTGCACCAGCATGACTTCTCACTAGCCTAGCCATTCCCGTCAACCGTTCCGAACGGATGGGGTTGCGCTTGTGGGGCATGGCTGATGAGCCTTTTTGACCTTTGGCAAAAAATTCTTCTACTTCTAAAACGTCTGTTCGTTGGAGATTCCGAATTTCTACAGCAAAGCGTTCAATAGATGCGGCGACTAAAGCTAATTGTTGCACGTAGTCGGCATGGCGATCGCGCGAAATAACTTGAGTCGAGGCCGTATCAGGTTTGAGTCCTAGTTTTTCACAAGCGATCGCTTCTACTCGTGGTTCAATATTGGCATAGGTTCCCACAGCACCGGAAATTTTCCCCACGGCGATGGTTTCCCGGAGAACTTTCAGCCTTTCTTGATGGCGCAACACCTCAGCTAACCATCCAGCTAACTTAAATCCAAAAGTCATCGGTTCAGCGTGAATACCGTGTGAACGGCCAGTCATGACTGTATAACGATGTTCTCGCGCCTTGAGGCGAATTACCTGAATCAACTCTTCCAGGTGTTGGGATATGAGATCCAGACTAGCAACTAATTGTAGTCCTAAAGCGGTATCTAGTACATCCGAGCTAGTTAAACCCAGATGAATATAACGCCCAGCATCACCCACATATTCATTGACATTGGTTAAAAAGGCAATGACATCATGACGGACTTCAGCTTCAATTTCCAAGACTCGCTTCGGGTCAAAATTCGCCTTAGCTTTAATTTCTTCAACTGCTTGAGCCGGGATATAACCCAGTTCAGCTTGGGCTTCACAAACTGCAATTTCCACCTGAAGCCAGGTTGTTAATTTGTAAGTTTCAGTCCACAGGTTGCCCATTTCGGGCAGAGTATAACGCTCAATCAACGTTCGCGGCAGAATACAACTGTCATATTCTACAGTTTAATTAACCCATCCATAACTATCAGTTAGGCATAAATTCAATAGTGGCGATTTCTGCGGCGGCGTTTTAAGCGCTTAGGATGCCTAAAATAGCGGAGAACACGATTAATTAAGCGAGAGGATTGCTTTTTTCTCTGAGTATTTTGGGTATTATTATTTATTACCCCTCCCTCCACAGGAGTTTTAGCAGTGCGTGGGATTGCATTTTTAGTTGGAGTAATGTCAGTACCGTATCGCCTCGCATAAACCTGGGTAAACTCTGCACCAAAAAACAGAATTTGGGCAGCATAGTAAACCCAAGCGATGATTACCACCAGTGAACCAGCCGCACCATAGGCTGAACCCAAAGTACTCCTACCGATATACTGTCCTAATAAAAACCTACCGATGGAAAATAAGAAGGAAGTAAGCAATGCACCAATTAAAACATCACTCCAAGTAATTCTGACATCTGGTAAAACTTTAAAAATTAGGGCAAAAATAACTGTAGTAATGGCGAAGGAAAGCAGAAAATTGAGCATCTGCCAGATGGAATCAATACCTGGTAAGACGTGACTAAAATAAGTTATCAGTGCTGATAATCCGGCGCTAATGACTAGGGAAACGAGAAGTAAAAAGCCAATGCCTAAAATCATCGTGAATGATAAAAAGCGTTGGCGAATGATGGTCATGATGCCACGTCCAGGTCTTGCTTTCACATCCCAAATGGTGTTGAGGGAGTCTTGTAACTCCGCAAATACACCAGTAGCACCTATGAGTAAAATTACAACACTCAGAATAGAGGCGATCGCACCAGCTTGTGGTCTGCTAGCATTTTTAATGGCTATTTCTAGGAATTGTGCGCCCTCTCTGCCGACTAAATCCTCAATTTGGCGAACAATTTCACCCCTGGCGGCTTCTTCTCCGAATGCTGCGCCTGCGATCGCAATTACAATAATTAGCAATGGTGCAATAGAAAATATCGTGTAATAAGCTAATGCTGCGGCTAACCGTGAGGCTTTATCTTCACTCCATTGTTT
>PWQB01000084.1 GCA_003556955.1 Nostocaceae cyanobacterium CSSed10_463m | reverse complement strand
ACATCCTGGCTATTTTCTGATTGCGTCTTAAATTGGCAAGCCTACATCATGAAAATGGTTTGGATTTGGAGTTTATCGTGGCTGGTAGCCGGGCCAGTAGCAGCAGCTAGTTTCCCCCCACACAAGCAACCGCTCCACTTTATCCTCTGTGGGGCGGCTGGGGCAAGTTTAGGGCTGGTCTTTGTCCTAGTACGTTTGTTATTAGGCTGGCTTTATATCCGCGATCGCCTCTACAATCCCACGGTATTTTACGAAGAATCAGGCTGGTATGACGGCCAAACTTGGACAAAGCCAGAAGAAGTCATCACCCGCGATCGCTTGATTGTCTCCTATGAAATCAAACCGATTCTCCAGCGCTTAAAATTTACCTCTGCTGGCTTGGCGGGAATGTTTCTTATTGGTACTATAGTTTGGCAATTGTCATAAATCCTTATGGGTGATTAGTAATTGACTACTGGTCACCTATAAGAAAAAAACTTACACCGCTAACTGTGAAAATCAAACATCAAAAAATTGTATTTTCCCCGTCTGGGCGGTTGTCTACGGTAGTTTCATGAATCGCCGTAGTTGCATAAATTAATCAAAAAAAGGTGATAAATTTTAACCCATGACAATGGGAAAACGAACTCAAGCCAAACCCCTAGAAGTCCGGCTTCTCCGGGAAGGAATTACCGAATCTACCCACACAGTCCAGGCTGTAGTCTGCGACGAACGCGGCCGGGTGCTATCTGTGGCCGGGAACTCGGAAACGGCGGCCTTTGTCCGTTCCGCACTCAAACCCTTTCAAGCCCTGGCAGTCACTACTACAGGTACACTGGAACGCTATAATCTCAGCGATCGCGACTTAGCCATTATTACCAGTTCCCACAAAGGTAGAATCGAACAGGTAAGACAAGTATTTAATATTCTCTGGCGGGCTGATCTTGACCCCCAAGCCCTGCAATGTCCCACTCCCGAAGGCAAAAACAGCCCCCTGGAATATAATTGCTCCGGTAAACACGCCGGAATGTTAGCGGTTTGTCAACAACGACATTGGCCGATAAATAACTACTTGGAACGCAAGCACCCAGTACAGCAATTAATTCTCGGCAAAGTGGCAGAATTGTTACGTATGCCAGCAGAAGAATTTCTCACCGCTCATGACGACTGCGGCGCACCCACCTATCTCATGCAACTGAGTCAAATGGCATCTTTATATGCCCTATTAGCCTCTAGTAACAATGTGGATATGGAACGGATTGTCCGCGCCATGACCCATCATCCCCATCTGGTCGCAGGAGAAGGCGAATTTGACACAGAACTCATGAGTTTAGCGCCGGGGGAACTCGTCAGCAAATCCGGTGCTGAAGGTGTGCAATGTATTGGACGACTCGGTGAAGGCATGGGATTGACTATTAAAGTCATGGATGGTTCTAAGCGCGCTAAATATGCCGTGGCTATTCACTTACTGCAACAACTCGGTTGGATTACTCCCAGCGCCGCCGACAGCCTCTCAGAGAAGTTTATGAACCTGGGTAAATACAAGCGTCTCGAAGTAATTGGAGAATTATCACTTTTATAGTTGCCAAAATTGAAAGTTTATGGTTATACTATTAAAAGACAAGAGGCGACGCGGGATAGAGCAGTCTGGTAGCTCGTCGGGCTCATAACCCGAAGGTCAGTGGTTCAAATCCACTTCCCGCCACCAAATGTAAGAATAAACAAAACCCTGTAAACCTTAGAGTTCGCAGGGTTTTGTTTTATGTTTATTGACTTCAGGATGGAAAGGCAGAATTTTGATATATTCTGAAAGTAGAACCTGACAAAAAGCGCGGAGAATCATGGTTGTGAAGTTGCAGCGACCGATTTTAGTGGGAGGATTGGGACTATCCTTTTCCCTATGGATATTACAAAGCTGGCATGATTCTATAGTGCAGCTGAGTGAATTTGGTTTAGTGAGTGCCTTAGCAGTCGGTGGTGGTTTGTGGTTATTCCAGAAAAATCGCCCCCAACATAGTTTAGACCAGTTTGATGATCTGGTTGTAGACCGGGCAATGGTTGAAAATGCGATCGCTACAACTAAAACCGTAATTCACCAACTCGCAATAGAAGCAGAAAATCACATCGCCTTAGAAACACTACAAGCCCAAGCGAGTCAATTACTAGGGGAATTAGACAGACAAGAAATTAAAGTCGCTGTCACTGGTGGTAAAGCAGTCGGTAAAAGCACATTAATTCCATTGTTACAGTCTAGCAATTGGGCGCAAACACTGCAAAAACTGAGTTTCTGGGAAACACCAGCTTTATTTCAACAAGCCAGTGACAACTCAGATACAGACATTTTAGCTGCAATTCAACAATCTGATATTGTACTGTTTCTCACCAACGGAGATTTGACAGCATCAGAATATCACAGCTTACAGCAGATCAAAGCCGCACATCAACCGAGAATTTTAATTTTCAACAAACAAGACCAATATCTTGCCGATGAACGTGTTAACGTTTTGTTGTCATTAAAAAAACATACATCGGATGATGTAGTCGCCACTGCGGCCGCTCCTATGGCGGTGAAAGTCCGCAAGCATGAAGCTGATGGTACTTTCCAAGAGTGGATGGAACAACCAGCCCCAGATATCCAGCAGCTAACACAGCAATTAACCACAGTTTTAGCACAGCAAGGACAACAACTGGTATGGAAAACCACTT